>CAZFEZ010000031.1:0-8452 GCA_964518225.1 uncultured Methanosarcinales archaeon
GATAGTTGGAAAAGCCTATTTGGTTAAAAGCGGAAAAAGGGCGGAGCTGACTATAAGTCTCGACGAGAGTTATCGTTCCAAAGGATTCGGAGCCAAGCTTGTAAGGGGGCTTTTGGATGAAAACAAGGATAAAATGGAAATATTTTTGAGAGTTCACAAAGATAACATGGCGGCTCAGGAATTTTTCAAGAAGCACAAATTCAGGAAGGAATATGATGAGATGGTTTTGGGAAAAAGTAAATGAATCTCAAAATAAACATAGACCAAAAAGAAAAATATGAAGAGTTGCTATACGTATTCCAGAATTTGTGCGCGATTCTTGAATTCAGCCCTGTCTTTACAAATAAAGAATATGACGTATATATCGGGAATAAAAATGACAAGTCCTGCAAAATAAACCTCAATAAAGACATGCCCAAATTAGAGCTTTTTTTCTATTTGCTGTCAGGACAGGAGGAGAAAAAAACAAAGGAGCGGGACGCTCATGGAAGATTCCAGCCACATAACAGCATTTTGGCAAAAAAATACAAGTTGGAAGACCCGATACTCAACGATTATGTGCTTTATTTCAAAAAATTGTTTGAAAATAAAGGCCTTAAGACTGGGCACTTCTGGAAAAATAACAAAAAATACGCAGTTTTATTGACACACGATGTTGATTATGCTGTCCTGAATAAATTACCCTCCACAATTAGGCTGCTGATAAAGCTGATAAAATCAGATAATAAAACAAAAATCTTGCGGGATATTGTGGACGTAATCACCGGAAAGAACAATTATTGGCACTTTGAAGACTATATTAATTTTGAAAAGAGCAGGGGATTCAGATCTGCTTTCTTTTTTGCCACAAAATCTAACAGCTATTTAACGAACTTCATAAAAAGAGAAAATGAAGTGACTTACAATATAAATGAAAAACGATTCAGGGATATTATAAAAAAACTTGATAAGGGGGGGTTTGAAGTCGGGCTTCATGCTAGTTATAATGCTTGGAAAAGCGTCGATTCTTTTGTAAAGGAAAAACACGCATTAGAAAAAATATTAGGCGGCAAAATACACGGATTAAGGCACCATTATTATCACTTTAACCCGCAAGGCACAGAAGAAACATGGGAGTGCCATGAAAAAGCAGGATTTGAATATGATGCCTCTTTGGCATTTAATGAGGATTTGGGTTACAGGAGAGGCTTGGCATTCCCGTTTTATCCTTACAATCATGAGAAAAAAAAGAGAATCAATTTATTGGCGCTTCCAACCTCTATAATGGATTCAATGCTGGTCAGGAAAAAAACCACTGTTGCAGAGGCCACAAGAAGATGTATAAGGTTAATAGAATCGGTAAAAAAGAAAAATGGGCTGGTTGTTTTGGATTGGCATGATGCAGACTGGAACACAACATTCTTAGATGAAGTCCAGATAAAAACCTACATAAATGTCCTTAATTACTTGGAGAAGGATAAAGAGGCTTGGATTCCTACACCTAAAGAATTAGCTGAATGGTGGAATAAGAGAGCTAATTCTTGACTCCAAAAAAGTACGCTTTCTTTTCTATCCAAAGCTTTTTAAATATTTATATGTCAACTTGGAATATGGCTAACATACACGGCACTGCTGACGTTTCAAAAGACGCAAAACTAGGCAAAAATGTCTCCATCTGGCACCATACCCATGTAAGGGAAAACGCAAAGATTGGCGATAACTGCATCATAGGCAAGAATGTTTACATTGACCATGATGTTGTGATTGGCAGCAATGTAAAGATTCAGAATAATGCCTTAATCTACCACGGCTCAAAAATTGAAGACGGAGTCTTTGTCGGACCTAACGTATGCCTTACAAATGACAAGGAGCCAAGGGCCGTAACAAAGGATGGCAGACTGAAAACAAGCAGCGAATGGAATGCCGGAAAAACTGTCGTCAGGAAGGGGGCTTCTATAGGTGCTTCTTCTGTGGTATTGCCTGATATAACCATAGGCCAATTTGCGATGGTTGGCGCAGGCTCTGTTGTAACAAAGGAAGTGCCGGACTACGGATTGGTTTATGGCAACCCTGCACAGCTGATGGGCTACGTGTGCGTGTGCGGCTCAAAAATATCCAAAGTTGAGGAAAAAGGCACTAATCTAATGCTATACTGCCCTAACTGCAAGGAAAAAATCACTATCCAAAAAATCAAATGATACCCATTGCCAGGCCGTACATTGATGACAAGGAAATCAAAGCAGTCTCCGACGTGCTGAAATCCGGGACAATCGCGCAGGGGCCGAAAGTAAATGGATTTGAGAATCAATTTGCTAAATTCTGCGGTACAAATCATTCAATAGCTGTGAACAGCGGAACAGCGGCGTTGCACACGGCTCTGAACTCAGTAGGCATAGTGCAGGGGGATGAAGTCATAACAACCCCATTCACTTTTATCGCAACTGCAAACACTATACTGATGCAGGGCGCAAAGCCGGTTTTTGTCGACATTGCAGAGGACACGTTCAATATAGATGTAAAGAAAATAGAAGAAAAAATAACCAAGAAAACAAAAGCCATACTTGCAGTTGATTTATTCGGCCATCTTTGCGATTACGACGAGATAAATGAAATTGCCAAAGACAACAAACTGATTGTTGTTGATGATGCATGCCAGGCAGTCAATGCAGAATACAAGGGGGAGAAGGCAGGAAGCTTTGGAGATATTGCAGCATTCTCTTTTTATGCAACAAAGAACATAGCATGCGGGGAAGGGGGGGCAATAACTACAAACAACAAAAATTATGCTGAAAAATCCAGGCTCTTCAGGCAGCACGGAAGGTCAAATATGGTCGGCTATGACTATTCAAATGTGGGCTATAATTACAGGATGACTGATATCAGCGCTGCAATTCTTCTGGAGCAGCTAAAGAAAATTGATATTATAACAAAAAAAAGGACTGAAAATGCAGCTTGTTTAAGCAAAGAATTAGGAAAGATTAGGGGCTTGCAAATACCAATTGTTAAGAAAGGACATAAACATGTGTTTCATCAGTATACTGTAAAGATCGGAATGGATTTCAAATTAACCAGGGATGGATTAATAAGACATCTTAGTGATAGGGGCATTGGCTGCAGTGTTTTTTACCCGAAGCCCTTGCATTTATGCAAGCATATCAAAAAATTGGGCTATAAAAAAGGCGACTTCCCGACTGCTGAAAAACTAAGCGAGCAGGTTCTTTCTTTGCCAGTTCATCCCCATCTTACAAATAAGGAGCTGAATTACATAGTTGGCGCTTTCAAAGAGCTGAAATAAAATGGACAAGATTAAAGCCGCCGTAATCGGGGTAGGTGCAATGGGCAAAAGCCATGCAAGAGTTTATAGCACTCTAAAAAATGTAGGGCTGGTTGCAGTATGCGACAGCAATGAGGAAACGGCAAGAAGTATTGCAGAGAAATATAGAATAAAATATTACACAGACTGCAATGAGATGCTCAAAAAAGAAAACTTGAATGCAGTCTCCATATGCGTGCCTACAAAATTCCACAAAAAAGTAGCGATTGAGTGCATAAGAAAAAAGATTAATGTGCTCGTGGAAAAGCCTATTGCAGCGACAGTGGAAGAGGCAAAAGAAATCATAAGCGAGGCAGGCAAAAACAATGTGAAGCTTATGGTGGGGCACATTGAAAGGTTTAACCCGGTTATCATGGAATTAAAAAAGAGAATAGGTAATGGCGATCTGGGAAAAATATACAAGGTTCATTGCGCGAGGCTTAGCCCGTTTCCTCAAAGGGTTGTTGATGTCGGGGTAATAGTCGACCTTGCGATCCATGAAATTGACATTCTGAAGCACATAATCAGCTCAAAAATCAGGAGGCTTTATGCAGAGACAGCGCAAAGGATACATTCTGCTCATGAGGACCTGCTTATAGGGACAGTAAGGTTTGAAAATGGCATACTCGGAGTCATAAATGCCAACTGGCTGACGCCGCAAAAAGTCAGGGAGATCACTGTAACTGGAGAAAAAGGGATGTTTGTTGCAAATTATCTGACTCAGGAATTTTATTTCTATGAAAATGAGTTCGCAAGAAAGCCCGGCTACAACAGTAGCTTTGCTAATGTGCTTGAAGGGAAAAGAATACAGGTTAAAATAAATCAGGAAGAGCCGCTAAAAAATGAACTGGAGGCATTTACAGAAAGCATATTAAAAAATAAAAGCGTTCCTGTTACAGGCGAGGATGGTCTGGATGCCCTGAATGTAGCTCAGAAATTTATCGAGTCATCAAAGAAAAACAAGGTAATGGTGCTATGAAAGTAAGCGTAATAGGACTGGGAAAGGCAGGCCTGCCGTTGGCGGCAGTAATGGCAGATTCAGGGCTTGAAGTAATTGGAGTTGATTTGGACAAAGCCAAGGTCGAATCAATCAACAAAGGTGTGAACCCAATTCCAGAGGAGCGGGGTTTAAGTGAATTGGTAAAAAAACACGGAGGCAAGAGGCTCAAGGCTGTCTCTGACCCAATAGCTGCCGCAAGGGAAAGCAGCGCCCATATCATAATTGTTCCACTCTTTATAGGCAAGAACAAAAAGCCGGATTTCTCTCAGATAAAAAAAGCGCTTGAAAATGTCGGAAAGGGCCTGAAGAAGAATGACATTGTGGTGCTGGAAACAACAGTTCCCGTTAAAACGACAGAAACAATAGTTAAAGATACTCTGGAAAAAAATTCCGGCCTGAGGGCGGGAAAGGATTTTTACATGGCTTACAGCCCGGAAAGGATAATGACAGGCTACTCAATCTCAAGATTCAGGGAGTTTCCAAAACTTGTGGGGGGGGTAAACAAGGAAAGCACCAACAAAGCTTTTGAACTATACAAGAAATTTGCAATGCCTGTAAAAGTCAGCAGCTCAAAGGTGGCGGAGCTTGCAAAAATTGCAGAGGGGGTTTACAGGGATGTCAACATTGCGCTGGCCAATGAGCTGTTTAAAGTTTCGGAGCATTACGGGATCAATTTTTGGGAAATGAGAGAAGCTGCAAAGCACCAATATTCCAATATTCTCGAGCCCGGCAATGTAGGCGGCCATTGCATTCCGGTCTATCCATGGTTTTTGATAAACGAGCTTAATGTTCCTCTAATCAAGCTTGCGAGAGATGTAAATGATGATATGGTGAATTATTATGCAAAAAAGATTGATAAAATCGGCGGGAAAAGGGTCTGTGTCATTGGATTAAGCTACAGGGAAGGCGTTAAGGAGAAGGCATACAGCAGATCAATTGACTTGATTAGGCTGCTAAAGAAGAAAGGTTACGAGGTTTATGGCCTTGACCCATTGTACTCCCGGGAAGAAATTGATAAAGAGTTTGATATTAAATACCCTGATGATTTAAGCAAAATAGATGCCATTATCCTCATGAACAAGGAATTCCAATTCAAGGCCAAGCTAAAATCCATAAAAAATAAAGTTGTTGATGTTAAAAATATCCTGGGTTGAAAATGAAAATTGCTTCAGTTATTGGCGCCCGCCCGCAATTCATCAAGGAAGCTCCATTAGTTAGGGAATTAAGAAAAGAGCACGAAGAGTTAATCATACACACGGGCCAGCATTATGATTACGAGATGTCCAGGATATTCTTTTCTGATTTGAAAATTCCGGAGCCTGATTACAACTTGGGCGTTGGCTCAGGCCCTCATGGGAAGCAGACTGCCGAGATGCTGGCAAAACTTGAAAGTGTCTTCGTTAAGGAAAAGCCTGATATGGTCATTGTTTCCGGTGATACAAATACTACGCTGGCAGGGGCTCTGGCGGCATCAAAATTAAAATTAAGGCTCGCGCACATAGAATCCGGCATGAGGAGCTTTGACAAGTCTATGCCAGAAGAGATAAACAGAATCCTGGCAGACCACGCTTCAGATTTTTTGTTTTGCTCTACAAGAATTGCAGTCCAAAACCTTATGAAGGAGGGAATTTCAAAGAACGTCTTTAATGCCGGGGATGTGATGATAGACGCTATCAGGGAAAATATCGGCATTGCTGAAAAAAAATCAAATATTCTTGACAAACTAAAGCTAAAAGGCAGGAAATATGTGGTGGCAACTGTGCACAGGGCCGGAAATACTGATGATAAAAAAAATATGTCTGCAATTATTGAGGCATTCATTGCTTCAAAAGAGACGATAGTTTTTCCCATACATCCCAGAACCGAAAAATGCCTGAAATCATACGGGCTTTATAAGAAACTGAAAAATTCTGGCATTGCAGCTATAAAGCCGATTGGATATACTGATATGCTGGTTCTTGAAAAAAATGCCAGTAAAATATTGACAGATTCCGGCGGAATGCAGAAGGAGTCCTACTTCTTCAGGGTGCCGTGCATAACTTTGAGAGATGAAACAGAATGGGTGGAAACAGTGGAAGACGGCTGGAACATCCTAGCTGGGGCAGACAAACCAAAAATACTTAATGCAATAAAAAATTTTAGTCCTAAAGGAAGGCAGCACGAGGATTATGGCAATGGCAACGCTTCAAAAAACATTGCCAGAATAATAGGCAAAATTTAATTCCTTGCCAAATCAAGAAAATCCCTGGCGATTGCATCATAACTGTAGTTCTTTTTTATTGTGCTGAGGGAGTTATCTGCCATCCTTATTCTTGAATTCTTGTCGCCAATCAGCTTTCTTAGCGATTCCTTCAGTTTTTCCTTGTCATGCTGCGGAAATTTCAATCCATTCCCATATTCAACTAAATGGCTCAGCTGCAGGTCAACCATTATTATGGGCAGCTTGCATGCCATTGCCTCCATTATGCTTATTGAGTTGTTGCCCGGCCAGACTCCTATGTCAGCTGCGGAAAAATAATTCTTGACATCATCTTTTTTCACAAAGCCCGTAAAGATGCATTTTTCTTCTATAGTCAGCTTTTTTGCCAGCTCTTTCAGCTCCTGCATATAATCCGACTCTCCATTACCGACTATGATTAATTTGACATTTTCCATTTTTAATTCTGATAGAGCCTCAAGCAAAAGCTCTATGCCTTTTCTTCTAACAATAGTGCCGGAGAATACCAAAGAAATATCAGATTCTTTTATTTTCAGTTTTTTTCTTATGCTCGACCTTGCCCTGCCGTCAAACTTGAAAAAGCCTGTGTCAACACCCAAAGGTATGACCAAAATTTTTTTTGGATCTATACTATGGGTTTTTGCCAGAAACTCCTTTGTTTCATCTGTCACCGCGACAATTTGGTCTGCCTTCCCTAAGCTGTAATCAACAACAAATCTTCTGAAGCAATAGTAATCCAAAAATCTCAAAATTTTTTTCCACAACGGGTGATTTGGGATTTCATGATAAAAATCATGCTGGTCAACAACAAGATTGTAGCCAACCTTGTTTTTGTAGCAAGCGCCCATTGCTGTCAGGCCCTGCCTGCTTTCATGCGCAAACACAACATCAGGCTTGATTTTTTCAAGCAGTTTCCGCAAGCCGCTGCAAATGACAAAATCATTGTACTCAAACAGATGGGGCAGCCTGTAAATCTTCAATCCATCAGCCAGAGTTAGGCCAGTTTTCCTCTTCCTTGATGTCTGTTTTACTCCCGCTTCTTTAAGCATTGCTTCAATGTTTGGAAAAGGGTACAACAGGTCCGATGCAATTACATAGACATCATGGCCCATTTTGCTGTGCTGTTTTGCCAGATAGTACTCTTGATAGCCCAGCTCAGGGACAAAATAGCCCATTAAATGAACGATTTTCATTCATAGCGGAAAACACTACACTCCTTATTAAGTTTTATTCTTTCTATATGGAAAATAAATTATAGGGTTAGTTTTATATATATAACAAAAAAACCTGCCTTAGAATGAAAATAATGGTCACAGGAGGCAATGGTTTTATAGGTCATACTTTGGTAAGGCACTTGCTAAATGAAGGAAATGAAGTCAAGGTTATTGATATTAAACCCATAAAGTTTAATCACCCAAAGCTTGAATTTGTAAAAAAATCTGTGCTAGAGGATTTGAGATGGGAAATGCGCGATTGCGATATGATTTACCATCTTGCAGCAGAGCTTGGAGTTATTAACTCTGACAAAAAACCCCTGAATACGTTGTCTGTGAATATTGATGGCACTGTAAACGTATTTAGGTGCGCGCTTGGCACAAAAGTAAAAAAAATAGTCTATACTTCTTCTTCTGAAGTTTATGGCGAGGCAAGAGAAATCCCTTTGAAGGAAAGCAGTCCAAAAAGCCCGGTTAGCATTTACGGAGTTTCTAAACTGACAGCAGAGATGTATGCAAAAGGCTATGTGCAGGAGTATGGTATGGATATAAATCCCGTGAGGCTGTTTAATGTATATGGGCCGGGGCAGGGATTTGAATGGGTCATGCCAATTTTCATGCAGAAAGTGCTTAATGATGAGCCGCCTCAGGTCTTTGGAGACGGAAGCCAGGTGAGGTGCTTTACCTACATTGCTGATGTTGTCAGCGGCATTGAAACTGTCAGGAAA
>CAZFEZ010000032.1:0-8419 GCA_964518225.1 uncultured Methanosarcinales archaeon
TTTGATAAGGCAGCTGGCTTATGACGAAGATGCCACTTTGATAACATCTGACAAAGTTCAGAGTGAGGTGGCTTTGGCAAAAGGAATGAAATCTATTTACTTCAAAAGGCCTGAGAAAGGCTTGAGAAAACTGAAGCTCGAGAGATTTTTTGACGAGACGACAATGAGCGTTCACTTAAGAGAAAATGTAACGCCTTATGCAAAGAAGGGAATGCCGGGAAACTGGGACTTCAAAGAACTGAGAAAGGCCTTGCTAAGGCAGGAAGAAATCCAAGACATGTCAAGAGAGATAATAGAGGATGCAAAGCTGAGAAAAGACGGCTTCATAGAAATTGAAAGAGCCGGCTCGACTATTGTCCAGCTTGGGCTGTTCAGAATAGTCATAACAAGGCCTCCTTTTTCAGACGGATGGGAGATAACAGCTGTAAGGCCTGTCAAGAGACTAAATTTGAGCGACTACAAGCTGAGCGAAAAATTGATGAAAAGAGTAGCAGATCAGGCAGAAGGTGTTCTTGTAGCTGGATCTCCCGGAATGGGCAAGACAACTTTTGCCCAGGCCTTGGCTGAATACTATGCCTCACAAAATAAGGTTGTCAAAACAGTTGAGGCTCCCAGAGATTTGATTTTGCCGGAGAGGATAACACAATACGCAATCTCATATGGAGATGCTCAAGAAATTCACGACATTTTATTGCTTTCACGCCCTGATTACACGATTTTTGACGAGATGCGAAACACAGATGATTTCAAGCTGTTTGCTGACCTGAGACTTGCAGGAGTGGGGATGGTTGGAGTTGTCCATGCGACATCGCCTGTTGATGCAATCCAGAGATTTATCGGCAGGGTCGAGATGGGCGTCATACCCCAAGTCATTGACACTGTTATTTTTATTAAGAATGGGTTTGTCAACAAGGTGCTTTCTTTGAAAATGACAGTAAAAGTTCCTTCAGGAATGACAGAAGCGGATTTGGCAAGGCCGGTAGTTGTCGTGAATGATTTTGAAACTGACAAGCTTCAGTATGAGATATACAGTTACGGTGAACAGACGGTGGTTATACCAGTTCAGGATTCAAAAGGAAAGAAGACCGGTACCCATAAGCTTGCAGAAACAACAATCCTTGCAGAGATCCAAAAATATGCAAGAGATGCTGAAGTCGAGGTCTTGTCTGACAACAAGTGCATCATTTATGTCCATGAAGGTGACATCGCAAGAATAATCGGCAAGGAAGGCTCGACAATAAAGAGGATCGAGGAAAAGCTTGGGATTGGTATTGATGTTAAGAGCCTCGATGAAAAATACGATGTAAAGGGAGCTGCAAAAGAGCAAAAAGATGTCCCATTCAATATAAACTACAAAAAAAATAATCTATTGCTAGAGTTGGGAATAGACATGCAAAACCGCGATGTTGACATTTATGCAGGAGAAGAATTTGTCTTAAGCGCAAAAGCAGGGAAAACCGGAATCATTAAGATCAAGAAAAATAACAACATCGGAAGAAGGCTTATGGAGGCGATGGGCAGAAAAGAGAAGATAAGGCTGGTTGTTTGATATGCACTTCTAGTGTTATAGATTTTTTTGTAATAGTGTTAAAATTATTTTAATAACAATTATATACAACTACTGAAATGTTTATATATAAGTTATATGAAGTATACAGAAAAGACCTAGTTTAGGTTCTTTCCATTTTAATGTACTCTTATAACGAAAATGGAAAAGAAGATTGCATATTTCAGCATGGAAGTGGGCTTGAATGCCCGTATTCCTACTTATAGTGGTGGTCTTGGAATTCTTGCCGGAGACACTTTAAGATCTGCTGCAGATTTAGGGTTGCCTGTTGTTGGAGTTACCCTCTTATTCAATAATGGATATTTCAATCAAATCATAGACAAAGAAGGCAGGCAGATAGAGTATTATAAAGATTTTTTCCCAGAAAATGAGGGGTTTGAACCTCTTACTGAAAGGGTAAGGATTAGAATAGCAGGAGAGAATGTAAGTATCAGGGCTTGGCGTTATGACATAAAAGGTATGGGGGGCCATATTGTGCCTGTTTATTTCTTAGATACCAATGGGGAGAATGGTAATCGACCTTGGCCATTGGGACCTCAAGCACCTTCTGGTGTCCATAGAACATTAGACGAAATAACTTCACGCCTCTATGCACACGATCAACCATACAGAATTGCCCAGGAGATGGTGCTTGGTTTTGGAGGCGTCAAGATGCTTCAAAAACTCGGTATTGACGTGGCTACTTACCATATGAATGAGGGTCATGCAGCCTTTCTAACACTTAAGCTTTTACAACAGCAGGGTTATGATCATCCCGATAAAGTAAGAGAGAGGTCAGTTTTTACAACACACACTCCAGTTTCTGCAGGCCATGATGTATTCCAATATCAAGATATAGACCAGCTAATTGATGAGCATGATAGAAAGGATTTATGGAAATATGCCGGGCGGTATAATGTTAATATGACTGATCTTGCCATAAACTTAAGCAGGTATGTTAATGCGGTTTCGAGAAAACACGGTGAAGTTTCTGGATTTCCCTATATTACAAATGGAGTGCATCACCTCACTTGGACCGCTCCAGAAATCAGATATATTTTTGATAAATATTTGCCTGATTGGAGAAATGATCCGTCTAAATTGAGTGAATTTCCAGAAACAGACCAAGCGCTTTCAGAACTGATCACAGCACAAAATAAAATTCAAACAAGACTTTTTGATGAAGTGAGATATGCGACTAAGAATGAGGTAATTTTAGATCCAAATGCACTGACCTTGGGTTTTGCAAGAAGAGGTGCTGCTTACAAACGGGGTGATTTAATCTTCAGCAATACTGCGAGATTGAAAGATATTGGAAGAGGTAAGCTTCAGATCATAATGGCCGGTAAAGCCCATCCGCAAGATAACCCCGGCAAAGATTTGATTTATAGGATGAACAAGGGATTAAGTGAGATTTCGCCAGAAATCAAAGGTGCGTATCTGCAAGGATATGATATAGAACTTGGAAAGTTAATGACTTCAGGATCAAAAGTGTGGCTGAATAATCCACAAAGGCCTTTAGAAGCTTCTGGTACAAGCGGCATGAAAGCGGCTCTTAACGGCAGGCCAAGCTTAAGTATAGTTGATGGATGGTGGTGTGAAGGGCTTATAGAAGGTGTTACTGGATGGGCCATTGGAAACGAGTCCGACCCTAACGATGATGGAAAAGATGCAGAATCACTCTATGATAAAATTAGGGACATACATAATCTGAGCGGTCCTGAATTTAATCGAGCAGTGATAGGCGCCATAAGAAAAAATGCGTCTTATTTTAATACCCACAGAATGGTAAAGAAGTATGCATCAGATGTTTGGTTGATAGGTATTCCCCAAAACCTTGAGTCCAGAGTCTTGGCTGCTTAAGATTTGTTTCTCAGAAACCTTTTTATAATTCTTAAAGAAACATGAGCTTATGCTTGAAATAAAATTCATCAGGGAGCATCCTGGAATAGTGAGGAAAGACCTTGAAAAAAGAAATGACATTGAAAAGCTTGGATGGCTTGATGATTTGCTGAAATCTGATATCGAGTACAGGAAACTTTTGCAGGAAAACCAGGGCCTGAGGCAGAGAAGAAACGAAATAACAGATGAAATCAACAAGCTGAAGAAGCAGGGAAATGACATCAAGGAAAAAGTCCATGAAGCAAAGGAACTGCCGGAAAAAATAAAGACGAGCGACGAAAAAACACAGCAGCTTAAGGAAAAAATAGATTTTTATCTGATGAGGCTGCCTAACATCCTGCACGACTCTGTTCCGGTCGGGAAGGACTCAAATGATAACGTTGTTGTTAACACATGGGGCGAAAAGCCGAAATTCAGCTTTGAGTTAAAGCCGCATGGAGAGCTGTTGCAGGAGCTTGGATTGGCGAACTTTGAAAAGGCATCTGAAGTTTCCGGGCATGGATTTTATTACTTAATGGGCGACATTGCAAGGCTTGAGCTTGCTTTAATAAATTTCGCTGTTGATTCTTTGGCCAAAAAAGGCTATGTTCTGGTAGAGCCGCCGCTGATGCTCAGAAGAAAGCCATACGAAGGCGTTACAGATTTGAAAGATTTTGAAACAATGATGTACAAGGTTGAAGGCGAAGACCTGCTGCTGATAGCAACATCAGAGCATCCGATTGCTGCCATGCTAATGAATGAAACATTTGACGAGAAGCAATTGCCGGTGAAGTTTGTCGGGGTGAGCCCATGCTTCAGAAAAGAGCTTGGAAGCCACAGCATAGACACAAAAGGCCTGTTCAGGGTGCATCATTTCAATAAAGTTGAGCAGTTCATTTTCTGCAAGCCTGAAGATTCGTGGAAATTCCACGAGGAATTATTGAAGAATGGTGAAGAGCTGTTCCAGAAATTAAAAATTCCTTACAGAGTTGTGAACATATGCACTGGCGACATCGGAACAGTTGCTGCCAAAAAATATGACATAGAAGCATGGTTTCCAAGGGAAAGCTTGTACAGGGAAGTTGTAAGCTGCTCAAACTGCACCTCTTACCAGGCAGCAAGGCTCAGCATAAAATACAAAAAAGGCGAGGAAAAGGAGCTTGTGCATACATTGAACAGCACTGCAATCGCTACAGGACGGGCTTTAAGGGCTATTGCGGAAAACTGCCAGCAAAAGGACGGCTCTATCAAAGTTCCAACTGTCCTGCAAAAGTATATTGGAAAGAAAGTGATTGGAAAGATATAATCATTGTTCTAATTCTATAAATAAACCGAAATCATTAAATACTAATAATTAATAGAATAAATCCAAAAGAGGTTTAAACGAATGACGCGTTGTTTGTATAAAGCAGATTCTGATAGTATCATTGCCCTAATTCCTATGTTTAAATATTCTGTCAAATGGCTAAATCAAAGAAGATTATAATACGGAAAAAAAGAATAGAGCATAAAAAGAAAATTATGCATAATAGGTTACTGATAACTTTGATAGTCCTTGTTGTCTTATTAATACTTATTTTTAAGCTGCCTGAGTATGTTGATTTTATCGGCGAAGCGATGCTAATGCTGCAGACACCTTCGCCAGTAAATGCCGGCAGCCAGTTAAAGCTGGATATACTTGCATCAGGGGTTATTGACCTTGCCGGAGTCCAGGTAAGCGTCGGCTACAATCCAACTATCCTTAAGTATGACCACACAATTGAGGGCAACTTCCTGAAAGCTGGTGGGACCGCCCAAACATTGTTCCTTAACACACTAAGCATTTCACAAGCTGGTTTGGTGAAAGATATTGTAATTGTCAAGATAGGCGCCGGAGTTAGCGGCAGTGGGCTTATTGCCTCTATCTATTTTAATGCAACAAACACAGGATATTCTAACTTAACTATCCAGAATGTATTGCTCTCTAACAGCATAGGCAATCCTATCGGCGCTGGCATTATAAACACTAATGTATCCATAATAGCAGTCAACCAGCCAAACAATCCCCCAATAGTATCTCCAATCACAGCAAATGTCGCTGATGTTGACCCTGCCCCGGGCATTCAGTTTTACGAGAATACAACTATTGTTTATTCATCATCTGCTTCTGATGCGGATAATGATCCGTTGACATGGACTTGGTACTACACTATTAACGGCGGTTTAAGGACGGAGTATCTGTCAGGAGCAGGGGTAGTGCAGAGTGTAACATTTTATTATCCTGTTGGAAGCGCCGGCAAGACTTACCAGTGGATACTTTCTGTAAGCGATGGAAAAGCTGTTACTGAGAAAACGCTTGATGTCAGTATTATTGGCAGGCCTGTAGCAGCAGACACAGCACCTCCACTGATATCATCAGTTACAGCTTCTTCGATAACTTCTTCAAGCACTACAATAACATGGACAACAAATGAAAATTCAGATACACAAGTGGACTATGGTACAACAACTGCTTATGGCTCGTCAACTGCATTGAACACTGTACTTGTTACATCACATTCACAATCTTTATCCGGATTGAATGCAAACACTTTGTATCATTACAGGGTTAAGTCAAGAGATGCTGCCGGGTTTTTAGCAAGCTCCCAAGATTTCACTTTTACTACTTTGCAAGTATTGGACACAACACCGCCAACCAGAATCAATGGCCAACCGACAGGAGTATTGCCAGTTGGAACTGTCCAGGCAACATTATCATTAACAACAAGTGAAGCTGCTACTTGCAAACATTCCACTAATGCTAACACTGCGTACGTTTCAATGACCGGAACCTTCACAACAACAGGTGCCACATCACATTCAACAACAATCACAGGCCTGCAGAATGGGAATGGACATACTTATTACATAAGATGCCAAGATGCTGCAGGAAATGCTAATACAAATGACTTCACTGTAAGTTTCAGTGTAGCTGACATTCCAACATGCGCTGCCCAAGGAGGAAATGTTTGCGCTGCTGGCGAGGTATGCTCTGGGAACAGCCGGGCAGCCAATGACACGGCAGCTTGCTGCTCTTTGCAATGTGCAACTCCAACATGGAATACATGCTTGCAATGCGGAACTGGTTTGTTTAACTTATGCGACAGGACTGAATGCTATTCCATAGCGCAGAAGTGCTATTTCGGCGGACTGAACAGCTGCACCATCTGTGCCAATTCCATATGTGAGAATTATGCTGACGAGCAGAGCTGCACTGATGACCACTGCGGGTTTGCCAACTGCGGCTGGAGCGGAACGAATTGTATAAGCAGGGATGTGATTATGCCGGTGATATCAAATGTTGCAGTAGGGGGAATAACTGCCAGCAAGGCAACAATAACATGGGACACTAATGAAGGCTCTGATTCACAATTAGGCTATGGCACAACAAACACTACAAACTTATTGTCAAGCAAATTTACTGCTTTAACGACAAAACACAGCATTACTCTTTCAAACTTGCACAGAAAAACTACTTATTATTATCGTGCATTTTCCGCCGATGCGTTTGGCAATAGCGCTGAATCCCCTGTCTTAAGTTTTGCAACCCCCGACAGGCCGCCAAAAGTAAAAAACCTGCAAGGTTCATCCGGCTCAGTTAAATTAGCTTGGGAGAATCCTTCACTTTTGGAATATGAGTTTTTCAGGGGAGTTTTGGTATTGAAAAGTGAGAATGGGTTTGTTAATGCCTTTGACGCTGCATCACTTGTGGCAGACACCTCAGATACAGCATTTACTGACACTAATGTTGCTGAAGGAAAAACATATTATTACACTCTATTCGCTTACGATGACTTGAATTCATTGTCAGATCCGTCCTTCATCAGCTTTACCACAGCAGGCACTGGAAATCCGATAGTCATGAGATCCAATGCCACCGACGTTGATATGGTGACTCCTGGACTGCAGGTTTATGAGGGAGATGTTATCTCCTATTTTGCATCATACAATGGCACCAATCCGAATATAAAAGGCACATGGTACTACGCTGTTAATAACGAATTGCCCATTCAGTACACGTCCAGTACCGGCTCAATACAAAATGCAGTGTTTTCTTATCCTGCAGGTTCCAATGGAGCAAGATATGATTGGAAGATGCTGATTAATGACGGGCTGGCTGCATTGCAGAATAACCTTGTGGTTATGGTCACCGGTGACAGGGACAAAGACGGGTACCCGGATACAATCGACAGGTGTACAGGTATCGTTAGTGGAAGGAAAGCCAATAAATTTGGCTGCTCGCTTCCAAAAACCGATAAATTCTCTCCTGACCTGACAACAAACTTCAGCGATGTTGACTTGATTAACCTGACAAGAATTGTTATCGGTATAGATGGAATTGGAAAAATTGATTTCGGGAGTAACGTGATTACTTTAGCGGATGCATCATCAGATGTGCCTTTAGATCTTGACGCTTACATAGATTTGCTGCCGCATAAAGCGATTGTCAGGAGCGAATTATACAATGAGTTAAATAAGTCAGCAATCATAACTTTGATGAACATAACCAACATCACAAACCCGGTTATAAAGAGAGAAGGTTTTGTATGTGATGATTGTATCATTTCTATATTCAGCAACGGCAACATAACATTCACAGTTCCGCACTTCAGCGAATATTTTGTTGATGAAGGCAGCTATTGCGGCGATACTTACTGCTCCTCTGCTGAAAGCTGCTCATCGTGTCCTACTGATTGTGGCGCATGCCCGTCAGTCTCTTCCGCACCCAGCGATGGCTCTGGCGGAGGAGGAGGCGGTGGCGGCGGTGGGGGAGGCGGAGGATTCAGATATGTGTGTAATCAAGACTGGGTATGCAGTGAATGGTCAGCTTGTATCAATGGGCTGCAAGCAAGAGAATGCAATTTTGTCAAGGTGCCGCAGCATTCACAGCAAACACCATGCCCTGAAGCATCAAAACAGCCTGCAACTATCACAGACTGCGCAGCTGAAGCGCCAGTACAACAACCGATAGAA
>CAZFEZ010000033.1:0-8270 GCA_964518225.1 uncultured Methanosarcinales archaeon
ACTAATCTTTTGGAGGAGCGGTAAAATGAGCGTTGCAATCGACTTGAAGGGCAAGAAAGCCATAGTTTTTGGCATTGCCAATGACAAAAGCATCGCATGGCACATAGCTAAAAGGCTTAACGATGCCGGCTGCAGGATAGCAGCCTCGTACCAGGAAAGGACAGAGCAATTCTCCTTGCCATTGATGAAAGAGCTTAATAATCCGATATACGCAAAATGCGATGTTGTCAGCGATGAATTGCTGGATTCTTTCTTCGCAAAAGTCAAGGAGGAGTTTGGCGAAGTTGATTTCCTGATACACAGCATAGCATTTGCCAAGAGAGAGCATTTGCAGGGAAAGTTCATGGATGTGAACAGGCGAGGCTATCAGGTTGCGCATGAGGTAAGCGCGTATTCCTTGGCAGAATTATCAAGAAGAGCTGCCCCAATTATGAAAAATCACGGCTCAATAATCGCAATGACATATCTTGGAAGCGAAAAAGCTGTTCCAGGCTACAACATAATGGGCGTTGCAAAAGCTGCCCTTGAGTCAAGCGTGAGATACCTGGCATGCGATCTGGGTGACCGGCAGATAAGGGTGAATGCAATCTCTGCAGGCCCAATAGCCACTTTGGCTGCTTCAGGGATCGCAAACTTTTCCGATATGCTGCTTAACTATGTTGCAAAAGCCCCGCTTAAAAGGAACATCACGGCGGATGAGGTTGCTGACTGCGCTCTTTTCCTGTGCAGCGACCTGTCAAAAGCAATAACCGGGCAGGTTATATATGTGGACGCGGGCTACAGCATAATGGGGACCTGAATTATTTATTTTTAAGAACTTGCTTCCAATATCAAGAAGAACGCATTCAAAATATCAATAAAAATAGTTTTAAAAATCTGCTCCAATCAATCATGGGAATCTTCAACAGTCTAATTGATTTTATTCTTCATCTTGACACTCATTTGAGCGTTATAATACAGAATTTCGGCTCTTGGACTTACGGGATTCTTTTTCTTATAGTCTTTGCAGAAACAGGATTGGTAGCGACTCCATTTTTACCCGGAGACTCTCTGCTTTTCGCAGCAGGCGCTTTCGCGGCAATCGGCTCCCTTAACGTTTTTTTGCTTTTTATTGCCTTGACTGCTGCTGCAGTCTTGGGCGATGCTGTTAATTATTCCATCGGAAAATTTCTTGGCGCGGAGGCATTTAAAAAATATCCTGGAATCTTCAAAAAAGAGTATATAGACAAAACACACAAATTCTACGAAAAATACGGAAACAAGACGATTGTTCTTGCGAGATTTGTCCCTATTGTAAGGACATTTGCCCCCTTCATTGCAGGAGTTGGCATAATGAAATATTCAAGATTCCTGAGATACAACCTTCTGGGAGGCATAATGTGGGTTGCCTTGTTCGTTTTCGGCGGCTATTATTTCGGCAACATGCCCCTAGTAAAGGAAAACTTCTCAATAGTTATAATAATCATAATCCTCCTTTCATTCATGCCTATAATCTGGGAATTCTGGAAGCATAAGAGGCAGAAAATCAGCGCTCATAAAGATTTATAAATAACGGCAGTCCTCCCAGTTACCATGGCACAAATTGTTCACGATGAGAGTTTAGTGGACGTGATTATCATACCTTTCCCGCTTATGAAAAAGGAAAAGGTTGTGCCATTGCAAGAAAAGCTTAAGGAATTTGGCAATGGCATTCATATCAACCAAATATTGGAAATAGCTGCAGGTGTTCATGACCCTGTGGGAAAAAAACTGGTTAGCGGTGTCATTGTCACACTTACGGGATCTCTAAAAAAATACGAGAATTACGTTGAATTAAATAAATTCTTAGGAGTACAATATCCTGGCAGCTATGTATGCAATGGCAAGCTGCATACTCAGGAAAGCTAATATTCTCTAAAAATCCCAAAAACCTTTATAAACACCAATTTGTACTCTTTTTGCATGAAGCCGAGCTATCAGGAATCCGAATCAAGGGCTGTTGATGCGATAAAAAAGGCAATTCCCTCTTCCCTGAAAAAAGACATGCTGCCCCAAAGCAGAGGAATGTTTGCCGAGCTTTTTGAGAACAATGAGGTTTTCCCAAAGCACTATATTGCGAGCGCAATAGACAGCGTGGGCACAAAAGTTATTTTGGCGGAGGCAATGGAAAAATATGACACTATAGGAGTTGATTGCGTCGCGATGTCTGCCAATGATCTGGCAACACTTGGCGCAGTCAGCCCGTTCTTATTCATGAACTGCATATCCTGCCAGTCAGAAATACAGGAAAAAAGAATAACAGGGGACATTGTCAGGGGAATGTCAAAAGCATTGGGGCAGTGCAATGCCTCAAACATTTTAAAGAATTCTATAAGGGCAAACTTTGGAAAAGGCGAGACTGCCTCTGTTGACGAGCTGCTTGATTCCATAAGGCCCGGCTACGGGTTTGAATTAGTTGGATCAATGGTCGGCTTCATAGAAAAGCAAGAATTCAATAAGCATAAGATAAAGCCGGGCGACAGGATAATTGCATTAAAAAGCTCAGGCCCGCATTCAAACGGCTACACAGACTTAAGAAGGCATCTTCTGAAAGGCGACTTTGAGACAAGGGCAGGGTTCAAAAAGCTTTACAATGGCAGGTTCGGGATTGATGACAAGTTTGACGGCTCGACCATCGGACAAGCACTGCTTGAGCCAACAAAAATTTACGTTGAAACAATGGCAAAGATTTCAAAAAATTTTGGCGTATCGGGGTTCAACAATACAGGGTATGGGTTAAAAAATTTGAACAGGGCAAAGGAAAAAGCAGAATTCAGAATAAGCAATCCGTTGGAGCCGCAGCCTATTTTTGGTTTGATGCAGAAGGAATCCGGATTTAGCGATGAGCAGATGTACTCGACTTTCAACATGGGGATGGGGTTTTTTGTAATTTGCGGTAAAGAAGATGCTGATGATATTCTTGGTATTGCAAAAGACGCTGCTGTCGTCGGTGAAGTGAGAAAAAGCAGCAAGACAGTCACAATATTAGAAAAAAATAATAAAAGAATCGGGTTTGAAGGGTATTAGCCCGTTTTTTGTTTACTTTCAAGCCAACTTCTTAATAAGCTTTTGTCAAATCTACTCTGGCCACCTACAAGAAATGCAGGAATGTCGCCATGCAAACGCCTATACATCGTCCTGCGGCTGTATTCCAAAATCTGAGCTACCTCCAGTAGTGTATACAACGGAGATGGTTTACCAGACGTGTCATAACTTATTGAAAACCTATCGAAAATTGAAGGCTCGGCATTATTCTTGTATTTGTGTTCCAAGAGCCATTTTTCCAGTTCTGAGACAGGATACCGGTATTGCATACCAACTTTTGCTCCGGGCAGTCCTTCCTTTTGTCCCAGCATCATCACAGTTATTGTAGTAATGTTTAGATAGTCTGCAAGTTCCTTTCGGGTTAGAATCTTTGAATTTGCGGTTTGGTTTATTGAAGGTTCTAACTCATTTTCAATTGAATGCGGCATGGATACCCGGATGCCGACCTTATTTATAAACTCTTTGGTGTTTGCTTACTTAGAAGTAGCATATCCATCATTCATAGCAAAGCACAGCCCTCGCTATATTCCTTATCTCGGCTGTTGCCGCCTTAAGATTTTCAACTATTTTGGCAGCAATCACAAGATTTGAGTTTTCACCCTTTCCTTTGCTGCTTCCGTGCATCTGGGTGTAATCCTCAAGGAATCTGTCGCATGACGCGCTCCTGCTCTTGTTTGTTGTGTCTATACTGATGGCAAGCTGCTTGTCTCGGGTGTAATAAGACTTCATCACATTGTTGTAGGCTTCGCTTATCTCTGTGTGAAGCCTGTCAAGCTCTGCGAAGCTTGCCCTGTCAAGATCGGCAGTGCATGCAAATCTTGAAATCCTTTTTTGCCTGTCTGCAATTTTTTCCAGCTTATGGATTACAATGGCGTCGCTGTGCAGCTGCCATGGCTCTATTCCGAGCGACTTTGCTATTCTCGGATTCTTCATCGCATTTTTGATCACCCTGAGCCCAAGAAAATAAAGCCTGTTGACATCAACATCCCTTTGGTTTATATTGTCGTAAAGGCATTGCCCCCGGTAGCACAAGACTACATCTTCCATCATTGCCCTTGTTATGATGTCCATCCTTCTTATTATATTTTGTATGGAGATCTCATTAATATTGATGAGGTTTTTGGCGACTATCCTTGTCGATGTCTGCTCCATTATCTCCAGTCCTGAAAGATTCCTTATTACCTCTTTTATCTTTGGAGCTTCCTTGCTGTGGCTGTCAAACAGTATGTTTATTGTATCATAATTATTCAGGTATGAGCTTACAATCTCAGCCTTAAGAATTTCAACATCTTTGCCTTTGGCATCAATTTCTATCTCATTTGCTTCTGGTTTTTGCTCCTGCTGGTTTACGCTTAATACCAGCTCGAAACCTTCGTCATCGACAGAAATCAGGTCGCCCTTTTTCAGCCTGTTTTTTTCAATCCAGCTTTTAGGCATTGACAGTATGTATGAGCCCTTGCCGAAGCTTATCAGTTTCCTTACATCAATCTTAACCACCCTTTTAAGGGATTTCTGTAATTCTAGAGCATATATAAAGATTACTATTGAAAATTATAGATATTATATAATATATTATGTATATATCGGCTTATTTTTTTATATATTATATATGTTATATACATTAATTATTTAAAGAGCGTTTACTAATATTACCAAAAGGGGCGATTGGTTTGATGAAAAAAAGGTATAGGAGAGATGAGGAAGATAGCGAAGACGATATTAGCATTTACTCTAAAGATACGCGGGAGCTGCTGCTTGAAGATGACGAGTTAAGCCCAATGGAGGAAGCATTCATGAACGGCTATGAGGATGCTGTATGAGGGTGGCAGAATGGTAAGAAACATATGCATTAGTTGCGGAACCATGATATTAAAAAGCGCAGTAAATGACCCATATTTGTGCAGGGACTGCGAGATGATACTACAAGGCACCGAAAGGGAGAAAAATCAAATCCAAATGGATAACTACTGAGGGAACAAATGAAAATTCACCAACAGTTTGACCTGAACCCGGAAGCCATCAAAGTAAGAAAGTTTAATGACATACCCCGAGCCGTTAATGGGGCGTCAATCTTAGTTGAAAAGCTTGTCAAACGTTTGCTTGAAGAGGGTTATATTGTAATTGAGTCTTCTGCCCGCTACATGGGAGTGCCTCAAAGCATAACTGTTGTGAAGGATTTTACAGGGCCTTTTGTCACAGTGTTCTCAACAAAGATTAAGGAAGACTTTAACTCTGTTTCTAAAGCGCTTGGAATTGAGAGAATGTTTGAGTGAAGAATAGTTGTATTATATACAGCTTAAAGAAGTTTTTCTATTCTCATTATATACTTCTTAATCCCAGAAAGGTCTTGAACAAAAACTCCAGAGTATAGCCTTTCATGTGTTTCTATTGTTTTGTGTGCTTCGCCCAGAAAATTCTTTGCAGAATCAACATTGCCTTTAGATAAGGCCTCCCTAGCCTTTGTTCCTAAAGACATTGCTTGGTTATTCATGTTATAAAAAGAATGGGAATAGACGATCCTATAAGTATCAGTTTCCCATGCTGTGCCATTCACTACAGAATCTATGGTCTCTTGAGGTATTGGTTTCAGCTTCATTTATCTCTTGCATAGGGGAATCAATCGTGTTTTTAAATCTTTTTAAAATTACTTACCCCTAAAACCCTAAAATTCTGCCGTTTTAAGCCTTATAAAGCCATTCTAGGAACGAAAGGTTTATATAGTTCAGGGCTATCAAAATCATAGATTTACGGGCTTTTTTATCGACGAAAATTTGTGGTTTTATTAATTTTCATATAAATAGAAAGTAGACATGAAACTATGTTATGATTGTTTTGAAATTTAAAAAAGTTAGTGGGCAGAAGAGTTTATTGGAAGTGCCCTATTGTCAAGGCAAACAGTCCTAAATGCAATAACTAGAAAAAACATTAACTAAAACCCAATAACGGATTGAACAATAACTTAAGACATCAATAATAAAATTCAATTTCAAAAATACAAAACTTATCAAACTAAAATGGAACAAGAGACGCAAGAAACACAAGCACCAATTGACTCGAGCTACGATGCAAAAGACATACAGATACTTGGCGGACTGAGCGCTGTAAGGAAAAGGCCCGCGATGTACATTGGCTCAACAGATGTAAAAGGGCTGCACCATCTTGTCTATGAGGCTGTGGACAATTCAATTGATGAGGCATTGGCAGGGTTCTGCACAAAAATTTCTGTCATAATCCACAAAGACGGCTTTGTCACAATAAGCGACAACGGAAGGGGAATCCCAGTGGATATCCACCCCAAATTAAACAAGCCAGGTGTTGAGGTTGTTATGACAAAGCTCCATGCAGGCGGCAAGTTCGACAAGAAAGTGTATAAGGTAAGCGGCGGTCTGCATGGGGTAGGAATCTCAGTAACAAACGCGCTCTCAAAAGACATGATTGTCGATGTCAAAAGAAACGGCAAAGTGTACGAGCAGGAATATCAGTGCGGAAAGCCTGTTACAGATTTAAAAATAATCGGCGATGTCGACCAAAAAGACACAGGCACAACAGTGAAATTCCTTCCTGATGAAACTATATTCACAACCACAGAGTTCAGCTTTGAAATCCTTTCAGCAAGGCTGAGGGAGCTTGCCTTCCTGAACAGGGGAATCCAGATAAGCGTCGAGGACGAGAGGGCAGAAAAGAAAAATGAGTTCCATTACGACGGCGGGATCATGTCTTTTGTCGAGTATTTGAACAAAAACAAGAATCCGCTGCACAAGATAGTTTCTTTCAGCAAGGCAAAGAACGGCGTGCAGTTCGAGTGCGCAATGCAGTACAACGACGGCTACCAGGAAAATGTTTTTTCATTTGCGAATACAATCAACACGTATGAGGGGGGCACCCATTTGGCAGGGTTCAAGACTGCCCTGACAAGGGTCATGAACAGCTACATTGAGAAGAATAAAATAAAGGGGATCAAGCTTACAAGCGAGGATGTAAGGGAAGGATTAACTGCAGTTATTTCAATCAAGATACCGGAGCCCCAGTTTGAGGGCCAGACTAAGACAAAGCTCGGCAATTCAGAGATAAAAGGACTGGTGGATTCCATTGTAAATGATTCCCTTGGCTCTTATCTTGAGGAAAATCCTCAGATTGCCAAGACAATAGTCTACAAATCAATAAATGCTGCCCATGCGCGTGAAGCTGCGCAGAAAGCAAGAGACTTGACAAGAAGGAAAGGGGCATTGAACCATGGCTCTTTGCCGGGAAAGCTTGCAGACTGCTCAGAGAGAGCCCCTGAAAAATGCGAATTGTTCATTGTAGAGGGAGATTCAGCCGGAGGCAGCGCAAAGCAAGGACGAAACAGGGAATTCCAGGCCGTGCTGCCATTAAGGGGCAAGATACTGAATGTTGAAAAGGCCAGGCTGAACAAGGTTTTTGAGAACGAGGAAATAACAACAATGGTCACTGCAATAGGCACGAGCATTGGCGAGGAGTTTGACATAACAAAGGCAAGATACCACAAGCTTGTCATAATGACTGATGCTGATGTTGACGGCTCGCATATACGGACATTACTGCTTACCTTCTTTTACAGGCATATGGCGCCATTGGTTGAGGCAGGATATATCTATATCGCGCAGCCTCCTTTGTACAAAGTGACCAAAGGCAAGCTTACAAGGTACGTTTATAATGATGAGGAGCTGGAGAAACTATTGGTGGAGATAGGCAGGGACGAGGTCAGCATGCAGCGATACAAAGGATTAGGCGAGATGAACCCCCAGCAGCTTTGGGAAACTACAATGGATCCTGGCGACAGGACAATCCTGCAGGTTTCCCTTCAGGATGCCGTCGAGGCCGACAAGATGTTCACATTGCTTATGGGCGATGAAGTTGAGCCAAGAAGGAAGTTCATCGAGATGCATGCAAAGGAAGTTATAAATTTGGATGTTTAGTAATCTTTTAATATATTTTTAATTTAATTTTTTTATTCGTCATTGAATTATTTTTTATTGATGAATCCTAAAAACATAAACCTTTATAAATCTCTATAAGTTCCCTAAAACCGGTAAGATGGCAGAACAGGTTGCAAAATTAAAGAAGAAGCAATGGTATCCTATAATGGCGCCAAAGCAGTTTGAAAATGCTGTTATAGGGGAAACTCTTGTGAATGAGCCAGGCGCGATGCTCGGCAAGACATTAAGCCACAGCCTGATGAACCTGAC
>CAZFEZ010000034.1:0-7949 GCA_964518225.1 uncultured Methanosarcinales archaeon
AAAAAATAAAAAAAAGAGAATTTATCTCCTTTTCTTCCTTCTTCCGCCTCTGGACATCTTGGCGCATGATATGTCGCCGCTCTTGTCGATGAAGTAGAGATAGCCGGATTTTTTCTTTACGCCAGCTTTAGCCACAACTTCAATCTTGGCTCTTCCTTTCTTTCTTCCGCCCCGGGACATCTTGGCCCTGGCTACGTTTCCGTGCTTGTCCACGAAATAAAGGTAGCCTGCTTGTTTTTTAACTCCAACTTTTGCTACTTTTTCTGCCATTTTAGACTTAACCTCCCTTATTTTATTATTTTAAGACGATCGCTAAACCCCACGTCTTAACCATCGAATACAAAATCTAGGATATATATAAACATTTCGTTTTTACGACGAGTTTGAATAAACTTTTTTAGTTTTTCCCATAACCATCGCCTGAATTTTTACAATTCGTCTATTCTTCTGAGGTACTCCTTGATTCTGGAGATGATGTTTGGCAGTAAAAATTTCTCAATCTTCTCCTCAAAAATCTCGTTCAGGCTGCCGCGCTCTGTAATCCTGTAAGCATTAAGCCTTTTCTCAATCAGCAGCAGGTCTTTTAGCCTCTTCAGCTGCCTTCTTATGTTGGAAGACGCGATGCCGAGCATTGCCAGCTTCAGCATTTTTCTTTCATCAATTACGCGGGCGCATATCTCGTCGCTCGTCAAGTCTTTCTGCTCTTTTTTCGCCCTGACTAAAACATTAAGAATATCGACAATAACATCCCTTGAGTCGCCTGGCTGCAATAATCCTACTGACAGGCAAAGCTTTCTTATAAGCTCCCTCTCGCCCAGATTTGCCGGCTTTTCATACCTTCTTAAAGTGATTTCCGCAAGAGGAATATCTTTAGAAATTGTTTTTTGCTTTGCCATGATTAAATCATTCAAGAATTAAGGACTATATATAAGTTTTGATTAAAAATAAAAAAATAAAAGAAAAAAATAATTTAATTTGTGCCGTAGCCATTAGGGATAGCTTTCGCAAACCATAGATGTCCTGGTCCATAGCTTGGGTCTTTTCCTTGGTCCATCAGAACCTCAAATTGTCCCCAAATGCAATAACCGCCTGCTCTTGAAGGAACACCGCTTGTAGCACATTCTTGATCCCATGCTATTTTGTAGTGCCAAACTGCTCCAGAACCACCTGGAAATGCTCCGTTCCACTCGTTGTCTTCCCATGCATCATAGCCATTTGGGTCAGTCCATCCTTCTGCATTTCCCCTGTCCCATTCTGCATTCCACTTCATCACCAGTCTATCGTTTGAATAGATTCCCATGCAGTCTGCTGGAGCGCCTCTTGCCAAACACCAGCCTGAAGCAGGCCCATTGAAAATCCTTGCCTTTCTGTTATATCCAAACTCGTCAAAGCCGCCTGCTGCATATGCAACTGTAGCTAATGTTAGCAATGCAACGATTAATGTCAATATCCTTTTCATTCTTTCTCACCTCCACTATTCTACTATTCTAATAGGGAGTTTTAACAAAGCTTAAGCTATTATGTCTCCTGTTGTTACAGCATCAGAGTTTATCCATTTCTGGTTTTTGTACTTGTATGTCCATCCCCAGTGTATGTAATCAAAATTACTAACTCCACTGAAATAAGTGCTTGACCAGCTGAATGGCGTGGTAGGCCCTGTTTGTCCTGCGCCATAAGTTCCCAAAAGAACATCTGCTTTTGTTCCGCCGTAGTCAAATGTTCCGATGTTGCCGAATGTTGGAGTTACGGACGTTGCGTCAAATGTTGCTGTGTAGCCTCCTTTAAATCCCCCGGAAGCGTCTTTAGACTGGACTGCACCAGAACCCGGGCTCAATGCCCCTGCAAATGTTTTCCATTTCCCCTCATATTTTGTTCGGACATAAAATGTTCCGTCAGGCAATTTCCAGACTTTTATTTGCCGGTTATAATTGTCCAATGCCCAGTACCCGACATTTCCGCTGTCTTCGTCATTCACAACTTTGTGCTTAATGTTCAATACCAGCACAGAACCATCCGGAAGTGAGTCGTCTCCTTCCTCGCTCTCCACATCTTCTGCCAATACCACCGGCAGGCTAAAAACCATCAGAACTACAATTAGTACCCACAATTTTTTCATTTTTTACACCCCCTATTACATTATTAAAACTAACTTAAAAAATGTATAATCTTAACTCATATAAAAACATTCCTACCCTGAATCCGTTTTTCGCACTATAAACTTAGAATCTCGTTCTTGTTCAGCAGGCTCAGTCCTGTTTTCCTGCCTATAATCTGAACTTCCACTATCTTCTGCGGATTTTCCAGATCCACTTTTGGCTTGTCAATCATCTCTGTCAGCTTCATTATCAGCTCGGAAGAATGCACGCTGTCAAAGTGCCTCTTGTGCAGGTCCATCTTCCACTTTTCTGTTTTCTTTATGCCGCTCTGAAGCTTCTTGACCTCTTTCTGCATGGATTTGACATTTGTGGCTATCCATTTGTCAATCGGAATCCAGTAGAAAGTGTGCTCAAACATCCCTTTTTTGCTTTTCATCTTGTTTAAGCTCTTGACAACTTTCTTAGAATTGCCTACCCTCAGCTTGAACAATCCGTCAACATCTGACTTTAGAAATTTGGCTTTTTGCTTTACCGCCTCCAGTGCCTTTTCAACTTCCTCTTTTGCGCTGCCTGCATGCGAAGGCTCATGCGTGACAAGAAGGTTTGCTTCAGCCATTTTACCACCTCTGAAAGGTTTATAATTAAGGTGTATAAATATTTTTCTACACCAGAATTTTTAAAATAGAAAGTTTTGAATATATGCATACATACACAGATTAAGATGGGAACAAGAACAATATCCATAATGGACGATGTATACGGGCTTTTAGTTAGAAATAAAAAGTATGATGGGAGCTTTTCCGAGGAGCTTAGAAGGCTTGTGCCTAAAAAAGGCAACATAATTGAATGCGCAGGTTATATTCAAATCAAAAATAGATCCTGTTTAGTGACGTGATACGGGATGTGTTCTCAAAAATTCGTCAATTCTAATCTTTTCAGCGCTCATTCCTGCTTCGTATTTTTTCATTTCCTTCGCAACAATCAGGCTTAACCTGTCCTCTGCATTGGATGGTGTTCTAATCTCAACATTATGGCCCATACCGCCATCCCCAGTCGGACATGCTCCGTATTCTATCAAAACTTTATACTCGGCTTCTTGCATCCGGCCAGCGTACCTGATATTCCGATTACCCCATTTAAGAGGAGCATCTACTTTATAAGCTACTGTCAGTTGTTGTCCTATAACTCTTTGCAAATCATCTAGCTTACGGCCATGGGCAATGACATGCATATAATTAACTCTTTCATCTCCTTCTGTTTCAACTTCACTTGAAAATTTATAATCTGGCGTCACGCTCTTGAAGTCAGGTCTTGGCTTTGTCATGATGAATTGGAATTGCAAGAAGTTTATAAATTTACTGCAAAACCGCTTCATTCTTTTTATTAATGGATTCTAAATCTGCTTTGCTATTAAAATTTTTAGAACTTTGTAGAAAAGGATTTAACGGCGATTCACTTTTTTTATTTTTTCCTATGCTTTGTCAAACCCTATCTCAAACTCTTTCCCTTTGACTTTTTCCCTGCTGACAAATTCATGCTTCTTGCTCGGCTCAAGCTCTGAAATCCTGAACTGCGAAGCGCCCACCTTCTCCTTCATCACCAAAGTCCACTCACTCAGCATTTTCCTAAGCTCGCTGTCAGTTCTTATAAAAAGGGATATGCTGTCAGACTTCTGCAGCCCTGCCTTCTTTCTCAAAGCCTGTACCCTCCTCATAATCTCTCTTGCAAACCCCTCTGCCTCCAGATCCTCACTCATCTCCCTGTTGATGTAAACAAACCCGTCTTTGAAAGCCCCTTCTTCGTAAGGGGGCGGAATTTCTTTTGCCACAATCAGGTGCTCTTTTGTGATGCTTACCTCGTCTCCGTCAATCCTGAACGAGTACTTGCCTTTTTCCTGTACGCGCTTCAGCACGGTCTCGGGGCTGTCAATTGTAAGCTGGGCGATTATCTTAGGCGCCAAATCCCCAAATTCAGGGCCTATCTTTGAATAATCCGCCTTTATCTTCACTCTGAGGTTCGGCATAGCTTCGACTATCCCTATTTTTTTTACATTTACCTGTTTTTTGATAACCTCTTTCAATCTTGCAGCAGCCCTGACTGCATTTTCATTCTTTGTGGCTATCACAATCTCTTTCAAAGGCCATCTCACACCGAGCTGTATCTTTTCCCTCACGGCAAGCGCGCTCTGGACAATCTCGCCTGTTATCAGCATTGCCTCTTCAAGCTCCTCGTCAATCAGCTCTTCATTGTGCTGTGGCCAGGCAAGCAGATGAATGCTTTCCTCCTTAAGCCTGAACTCGTGCCTTAAGTTTTGGTACATCGCTTCTGTAACAAAAGGCGCAACCGGCGCAAGCAGTTTCAGCGATTCCAGCAAAACACTGAAAACAGCGTAAATAACCGCTTTTTTATCCTCTTCGCTCCCCATTGATGCCTTGTCTCTAGTCAGCTGTATGTAGGTTCTGCTCAAGTCCAGGAACAGCTCTTCTACAAGCCATGGCGCCTCATTAAGCCTATAGTTTTCAAATACTTCTGTCATTTTTTTAATTGTTGAGTTTAGTTTTGACAAAATGTAGTGCTCTTCAATTTCCGGCCTAATGCTGCCGTATTTCATCTCGCTCGGGTCCACATTGATGTTTTTGGCCATCTCAACAAGGAACTTGTGCAGGTTCCATAGCACTGTAAGATTCTTGTGCTTAACTTTCATGTCGTCAAAATTATAATTGATGTCTATGCCGGGAGATGTGCCGCCTATCATGTAATGCCTTAAAGTGTCTGCACCATACTCCATTATGACTTCCTGCGGCAGTATGTAATTCCCAAGCGACTTGCTCATCTTCCTTCCTTGCGCATCATTGATGAATCCGTGCATGTAAACAGATTTGAATGAAGGATTGTTCATTGCAACCATTGATGCAACAAGCAGAAGATTAAACCATCCCCTGATTTGGTCTATCCCCTCCAGAATAAAATCAGCAGGGTAAAGCCTCTCAAATAAATCTTTTTTTCTTGGGTAATCCAGGCAGTTCCATGATGCAGAGCCTGCGTCTATCCAGACATCAAGCACATCGGGAATTCTTTCTTTCAGGCTGCCGCATTTGCATCTTATTTTTACCTCGTCAATCCATGGCTTGTGCAGGTCATCCGGGATTCTTCCGGCAAGCTCTTTTAATTCATTTATGGAGCCGACAACAGCGAAATCTTTGCACTCCGGGCATTTCCATATCGGCAGCGGAGTGCCCCAGTATCTCTGCCTTGTTATGCCGTTATCCCTTAAGTTGGCGAGCCAGTTGTCAAAATTCCTCGAGCCTGCAAACTCCGGAACCCATTTTATTCCTTTGTTGAGCTCCCTCATACTGTCTTTCATATCCTCAATCCTGAAGAACCATTGCGTTGTTGTCCTGAAAATGACGGGGTTTTTGCAGCGCCAGCAGTGCGCATAGTCATGCTCAATTCTTGTTTCTGCAGCCAGCAGCCCTTTTTTTCTTATCAATTCTGTTATTTTTTTATCATCTTTTTTTGCAGCGAGCCCTTTGAAGATGCCCATAGTATCATCAAAAATCCCCCTTTCTGTTAAAGTGTTGAACGGAGGGATATCATTCCTATGGCCAACCTCATAGTCTTCAGGCCCGCAGCCGGGCGCCATGTGCACCAATCCGGAGCCTGCGCTTGTGTCAACATACTCCTCGCTCAGCACAACAGTGTGAACTTTGCGGTGCTTGCTTTTCAGCTCCTTAAACTGGTATGTTTCATTTTCGAATGGATGCACATATTCCAATCCAAGAAGATTGTCCCCTTTAAATTCTTCAATCAACGAAAACTGCCTTTCCGCAACCCCGCTGATAAAGGTCGTTGACAATGCCTTTGCGACTATCCAAACCTCGTCGCCGACTTTTGCTTTTACGTATTCCAGACTGGGGTTAGCCATAACGCCCAGGTTGAACGGGATTGTCCAGGGGGTTGTTGTCCAGATTATCAGGAATTCATTATCTCTGCTTTTGACGGGAAATTTGACAAAGATTGATGTATCTGTTATATTTTCGTAGACGAGCTCGTGCTTTGCAAGCGATGTAGCGCACGATGCGCACCAATGCATTGTCTTTTCGCCTTCATACAGCCTGCTGTTCTCATGCGCTTTTTTTATAAGCCACCATTCGCCTTCCATGTACGTGTTTTGTATTGACTGATACGCATTTTCAAAGTCCATCCATACCCCTATCCTTCTGAAGTCATTGTTCATGGAAACCATGTTGCTTATTGCAAATTCCCTGCACGCATTGACAAAATTAGCTACGCCATAATTTGGAATATCGTCCTTGCTTTTTAGCCCGAGATTCTTTTCAACAGCCTGCTCTGTCGGAAGCCCGTGCATGTCATAGCCCGCCCTGTCCCAAACGTCAAATCCCTGCATTCTCTTGTACCTTAACACGCTGTCTTTCAGCGCCTTGTTCCATGCCGTGCCGAGATGGACTTTTCCTGAGGTGTACGGCGGCCCGTCTAAGAAGTAAAACTTTTTTTTGCCTGCATTTTTTTCCTTTGCCTTGCCGTAAATGCCGTTCTTGTCCCAAAATTCAAGCATCTCGGGCTCCAGCTTTGTTGCGTCGTAATTCTGAATCATTTTATCTGATGAGTTTGGTTTTATTATTTAAATTTTCTTATGTGCTTTTTGGCCGATTTTAAAAATAATTTAATTGTTTCAGCAAGGACTTTTTTCTGCTTTTTATGCATCGAGTGAAGCTGCTCGATGTGCTTGCCGTACTTATTCTCGATCCTTACCCTGCTGTCGAGGCTTTTGGGCAGCAGAATTGAATGGTACCTTTTTATTTCATCAAGCTTTGCCCTGAAATCATTTAACTCTTTTATCACGCTGTCAATCATTGTTTCTTCATTGTTCAGGAATGCATGCAGCACAACGTTCATCGGCTCTTTTGCCAATGCTGAGTGAAGCATGCTCAGCTTTTCATTTATCTTTTTTTTGCCGCTGATTTCCGCCGCCAATGTTCTCATCTTGCCCAATAAGCTCAAGTCCTGCACCTCATGGAGCACTTCCCTCCCTATGAGCGTGTGCTCCCTTTCAAAATTCTCAAAAACCTTGGATTGGCTTAGGCTTATGAGCTCATTCTTTAATGAATAGAAATCAGCTTCATTTGCGCCTTTCAGCTCTTCTATATACCTTTCAACGTCTTTGCTTGCCATCTTTTTTTACCCTTTCGACTGTAACCCTGACTATCTCGTTTTCCTTAAGATTAAGAATTTTTATTACCTCAAGAGGTATGCTTATACCCAGGCTTGTGCCAGTTTTCCTCACATACCGTACAAACTCCTCTTTTCCAGCCATAAGATTAAATAATATTAAATAATATACAAGTTTCATCAGAAGTATTTAAAGGTTGTGATAAAAATAAGAAAAATCAATATCCACTACATCAATAAGCAAGTACGGTATCATGGAAATCAGGTTTCTTTCTTCCTAACTGGGGTGTACCCTCTTCATGTCTCTGTGCTGCGTATGTGCTGTAATGGCCGTTACTTAAAGAAGTATAGGCAATACCTATATTCGAGCTTACAGCTCTAAGTGAAGGGCGTAATTCATTATCTGATATTTTTAATGCTTCTTGAAACTGTTCCTGTGATTTATAAACCTCTCCTTCAAAAAGGTAAGCAATCCCAAGTTTTAAGTAGTCTGTAATGTCTTTTTTTCCTTTTCTTATTATACTAGGAATAAAATTTGGATTCAATGTTTTTGCTAATATTCTCTGAACAAATTCTCCATCAAATGATAATATTCTGTCTAAACCATCCTTTATTGCATCTTCTTGTGTAACAAAAACAGCCGATATCCCACTACTAACATTC
>CAZFEZ010000035.1:0-2937 GCA_964518225.1 uncultured Methanosarcinales archaeon
GTTCTGCGGCCAGACTGAATGCGAGGACGCAATCAAAGACAAATCAGAAGGGGCAACATGCAGGTGCGTCCCTTTCGAGCAGAAGCCAGCAAAAGGCAAGTGCGTGCAGTGCGGGAAAGAGGCAAAATTCTGGGCGCTGTTTGGGAAAGGGTATTAAGTTACTTCTTCTTAGTGGTTAAAAAAACGAAAGATTTATAAATGCTAATTTGTATAAGCCAAATTTATGAGCAAAATCATTCAAACTGATCTGGATGCCTTAACTAAGGAGGGATTCCAAAGAATTAGTCTTGGAGTTAAGCCATCAGGCTCTATTCATTTAGGCACTTCTTTGACTTTTTTAAATGGAATACTGGCGTTGCAAGTAACCCCCAATTCTACTTTAGATACAACCATCATGGATTTGGATTTTGACTTCCAAAGGGGACTAGATTTTCCTTCTCTATATAAAAAACAAGATGACGATTCTTGTCACACCTACCTTAAGGACCATGTTGCTGAAGAGGCTAGTGTAACTTTAAGAGAGATGGCTAGGCATTTTAATGTTAATCCTTCAAGAATAAAAATTGCGCAGTTTAGCGGCATAACTCAAAAACTAAACTTTCAAAAACATTTAGGCTATCTTTTTGGTACTGAAGAAGGTAAACAGTTATTGAGGAAAACGGTAGTAGCTGGTAAAAACAAAACTGATGGTTTGGTCTCTCCAATTTGTGAGAGTTGTTATCATTCATCTACTCATGCACCTCACCACCACAAAACGCAAGAAAATAAAATAACTTTAGTAACCAAATGTTACAACCCTGATTGTTTTGTTGAAAAATATGAAGTCGGTTTAACAGAACCAGGGAAAGTCAATCTTTTTTATTTAATTGATCCTATCAGGGACCTTACATTAAGTCGTGAGAATAAACAAGTAGATATCCATATTTTTGGTGGGGATTATGGTGCCCCTTATGGCGGTGAAGATTTGCCTAAATCACACAGGGTTTTCGGACTTATGCAAGGACTTTCGAATAGTCCTCCAACAGTTTATGTTGGTCCTATGCTAACAAATTATGGAGTCAAAATCGGCAAATCCCAAAGGAATGGTTTTGCTATTGCTGATACAAAGAAAAAATTTCCTAATTGGATAGACAGGTTACATAGCCTTTTAACAGAAAATAAAAATGAAAAAGTAATAGACTTAGCTAATGGAAACTATTTCTCATAAGTAATCTACTAGGTTTATTTAATGGCACTAGAGATTCACTTACCACACCGCTCACATCAATCTTTGACATTTTGTTGGGTATAGAGTTTGTGGAAACAACTTCTATGTTCGCTTTTTTAAGTTTTTTAAGCGCGCCATTAACGAAGATTCCATGAACGCAGATGCAGCATATCTTTTTCGCGCCTAACTTTCTCAGGATTTTTGCAGTCTCAAGAATTGTGTGCCCTGTGCTTACAATGTCATCTACAATGACTGCATTCTTATTGCTTAAGTCAATCTTTTTGTTTAGCCTGACTTCGACATGGTAGGAAGAATGCCTTTTCTTCTTTAATATTCTGGACTCAGCGCCAATCATTTCAGCAACAGCCCTTGCCCATTTAAAGCTTTCCTCGTCCGGGCCTATTATGACGGGATTTTTTATGTGTTCTTCAATGTAATCCGCCATTAAAGAGTTTGCTGTCAATTTTTGCGCATTAATGCGGAAGAGGTCACTCAGTTTGCCTTTTCTGTGCAGATGGGGGTCAAGCACCAGCACAGCATCAAAATACCTGTCAATAAGCCCTGCGATTATGTTTTGGCTTATTGATTCCCCGCTATGGAATCTTTTATCCTGCCTCATGTAGGGGAAGTATAATGCGACAAGCACAATTTTTTTTGCTCCAAGCTCCCGCGCAGTCTTTGCCGCAAGAATGACTTCCAAAATGCAGTCACTTATGCTGCCATAGAATGATTGCACCAATGCAATTATTCTGCCTTCCAACGGGCAATTGAACCTTACACTCATTTCGTCATCAGGGAACTTGCCGACAATCAAAGCAGAATGGCTTGCTTTTAGATTTTTTGCTATTGGCTTCCCAAGGTGTCCGTGCGTACAGCTAACAATCAGCATTTGTCCTCTTTTGACTAAAATTCATTCACAAATCTTTTCAATACGCTGTTCAATTCAGCCGCAATTGCAAGCGCCCCGTTTTCAGCGCCTCTCTTTTCACTCGAAAAGGCAATCACAACCACGTCATTTTTTTCCAGCTTAAAATATTTTTCTAATTCATCATAGTCCTGCTTGTACTCAGACTCAGGGGCGTAAAGCCTGCCGTCAAACTTCAGCAGCATCGCGCCTTCAGCCCCGTTTTTGACGGCAGCATCCCTCAGCTTATACAGCTCCCTTAGGTTTTTCGCGCCCTTTACGGCAACCCCGATTTTTTTGAAATCAGGATAAATCTGCTCTGTCATTATTGCTTTCGGCGTGCTTATGCATTCAAGGATATGCTTTAGCTCTTCTTCTCCCTTTTTGCTAAGGTAATGCCCTTTTTTAGTTGAATCCAGCAGTTTTTTTGCCTTCAAAGAGATGAGTATTGTCCTTGTTGTTCCCTCTCCGAGCTCAAGCTCTTTTGCAAGATCCTGCCTGCTTGCATTCCTGTCAAACATTAAAAAACACCTCAGAATGTCAATTTTTGTGAAATTTGGAATGTTCCCAACCATAAAAAATTTGTTTTAAAGAAGATTTATAAACTTTCTGCTAATCATGGTTTAAGATTATGGAACTGCTGAGCATGATTTTATTGATGGCCGTCAGTTTTATATCGGCAATAATAGGGACTATGATTGGGAGCGCAATGCTTATCCTCCCCCCCACAATGATATTTCTCGGAATGCCGGTGCATATATCAATCGCAACAGCAAGATTTTCAATGCTGGGCATCGCAGTAGGCAACCTGACAAAGTTCTCCACA
>CAZFEZ010000035.1:2947-7938 GCA_964518225.1 uncultured Methanosarcinales archaeon
AAAGGAGAAAGTGGAATTCAGGTATGTTTGGCCGTTTGCAATCGCCGGAGTTGTTGGCTCCTTTGCAAGCGCGTCATTCATGACAAAGGTGGATGAAGGGCTGCTTAAAACAATCGTCGGAATACTGATGATAGCGATTTCCCTCCTCATTCTTGCTGAAGACTACATAAAGCCGAAAGGGAAAAAGAAGAAAGCTACAATTATGAACCACATGTTAAGCGCGCTTGCGGGCATGTTCATAGGCGCGTACATCGGCTTGATAGGCGGCGGAGGCGCAACGCTGATAATATTCCTTCTTGTGCTGATTTATGGGCTTAAGTTCAAGGAGGCTCTTGTAAACCAAAAAGCAGTCACACTGCCCATATCTATAGTCACAACCGCTGTATTTGTATATAATGGACTTATAGACTACAGGGTAGGTGCGCCGCTGCTTTTGATAAATGTTGCAGGCGGGTGGGTTGGCGCAGGACTCATCTTAAAATTCAGGAACACGTGGCTGAAAAGGATTCTGGTGCCTGTAATAATACTCATGGCCATAAAGCTGATATTCTTCTAGCGTTACCATTCCAAAATAGTAAAATTTAAATACCAGTGGCTTTTAGCCTAGGTAAGAATGGTTAAAACAACAAGACTGCTATTGTCGGGTATTGTCATGTTTGTATTTCTTATGAGTATTGTGTATGCCCAGGAGTCCAAGCTTTTCTTCTCTGATGTAGACGTCAAGGTGGGGGGAAAAACCTCCAAGAACATGGAAGATGGCGAAACCATAGACGACGAAGCTGACCCGGGAGACTCTGTGGAGTTCAGGGTTGAGGTAAAAAATGGTTTCACAAATGAAGAAGACCTTGATATTGAGGATATCTCAGTCACCGTGACAATTGAAGGCATTGATGACGGGGATGACCTCGAAGAGGAAAGCAAGGATTTTGATTTGAGGGCAGGAAGGGACAAGAGAGTAACTTTAAGCTTTGAAGTCCCGATAGAAGTTGAGGAAGATTCATTTACTGTCATTATACACGCCGAGGGCGACGACGAGAATGGGACAAAACACGAGGCAGACATGCAGCTGGAGCTCGAGGTTGACAAGGAAAACCATTTGCTGAAGATAACAAGGATGTCTTTAAGCCCTGCTGAGCTTTCATGCGGAAGGAAGAACGTCCTGTTGTCTACAACCACCATAAACATAGGAAATGAGGATGAAGAGGATATAACTTTCGAGGTTTTTAACCCGGATCTAGGCATTGACGTGGAAGACAGCATAGATGAGCTGACTGCCGAGCCAAACGAAGACGAGAGCAGATTCTCCAAAATTTATTCTTTTAATGTCCCTGCTGATGTCGAAGCCGGCAGCTACCCTGTAACACTCAGGGCGTCTTACGACAACGACAGGAAAAGGGCAGAAGAAACAGCTACCCTGACAATAAATGAATGCGCAGCAACAGCAAAGCCTGAAACACCTGATGAGCCCGAAGAAGAAACAACAAGCGAGGAAGAGCAGCCTGTTGAAGTAATCACTCCAACTACCGGCAGAGCAACCACAACTGTGGAAACAGAGCCTGAGATTCCGGAAGGGGCTGTTGTAACCCAGGAAGGGATTTTGCAGAGCAATGCTTTTGTCATTGGAATCATAATAGCTGAGGTGGTTGTTGTTATAGTCGGGATTGTGCTTGTAGCCGCTTTATTTGCAAGAAGAAGGGAGTAAACTTAAGGTAAAATGCAGCAGGAAAAACAGTTTTTGATGGATTTAAAAAAGCACTTCAAGCTTAACATATATGAGGTTAAGATATGGACTGCCTTGCTCAGCAGGGGCATAGCTTCTGCAGGTGAGCTTGCCGACATTTCCGGAGTGCCGAGAAGCAGGTGTTATGACGTTCTTGAATCATTGGAAAAAAAAGGCTTTATCATAATGAAGATTGGCAAGCCCATTAAGTATCTTGCAGTGCAGCCGGATATAATCCTTGAAAGGGTCAAGAAGAATATAAAGGAAGACGCCGATGATCTGTCGGTTCAAATTGATAACATAAGAGACACTGATGAATTCAAGGAATTGGAGCTGCTGCACAAGACAGGGGTGCAGCATGTTGACATTTCAAGCATTTCAAAATCAATTGTTGGCAGGTCAGGCATAAACAGGTATGTGAAAGACATGATTTCCGGCGCCAAATCAAGCGTCGTTGTTGTTGCAACCCAGGAGCATCTGGAAAGAAGCGTAAAGATTTTGAAAGGGTTTATCCCCATGTTTGCCAAGAAAGGCATAAAGGCCAATCTTTATTCCCCTTACAGCAAGAATGTGCTCAAGAAAGTGCCAAACATCCAGCACAGGGAATTCAACGCAAGCACAAGCTTTGTCAGCGTCGACAGGAAAGAGATGCTTTTCATGGTCTCCAACAAGGATGCTGCGCCTGACTTTGAGGTCGCAATCTGGATAAACAGCCCGTTCTTCGTGAATGCAGTGAATTTTCTTTTTGAGGAAAGCCTGAAATAAGAATTTATTTAGGAGAATATGCCAAAAACTATTTTTGCTGTCGATAGTGATATTGAAAAAATAGTAGACTATCAATTCACATTATCGCCCAAATTAAATAATGGGTTGTACACTTTAACAACGTTTAGAAACCCGTGGTCCGCTTATTATGTAATGTCCAAGGTTCGACCCGGACCAGATTTGTTGATTACGGCTTTTGGTTTTGATGACCATGCTTTCATGAGTGGTCCCATGCTGGTTAGGGAAGTTCATAAACTTGGCAGCCGAACAAAGTTTATAATGGGTGATGATAGGTCTGAAAGTATTATCCATCCCATATTAGACAAGCTAAAAAGAGACGGAATTGACGTGAAATATATCCCGTATTATTCTGTTGAATTTAATCTGGCGGATTTAGTCAAGTCATTGATAGGGGAATAAACAAAATAAGATTTTAAAAATGACAAAAACTATGCTGGTTGTTGATGGCAATACCAGTTTTGCAAAGTACGAAGCTGCATTGAGAAGTTTACCTTACGAGTTTTGGCAAACCAATAACCCCAAAAAAGCAATGGAGATGACTGCAAATAGACTACCTGATTTATTATTAACTGCTTTAGACTTTGGTGATTATTATAAAACTCAGATAGATGGCCCTGAATTAATAAGGAGGATGCATGGTACAAACCAAAGGATGAAGTTTATATTATGTAGTGGTTATCAAGAAAGCCAAGTTCAACCCACTTTAGATGAGTTAAGGGGAACGGGCATTGACGTTAGGCATATCAGATTTGAAGATGCCCCTAATAATTTAGATGCCTTAATACAATCCTTAATCCAAGAGTGATTGTCAATTTGCAAATCAACATTTTAGAATTTAGAAAAAATGGTAAAAATAAGCATAACCCAAGTTCCTAAACCGGAAAATAGAGAGCCCGGCGTACATGACCTCGTAATTGGATGGTTTCCAGAACCGCTATTGGGCATTGAACAAAAATTTCTAGCTTATAGGGGAGCCCTTCCGAATAAGATTAGAGACCAAACGGGGTATCTTATTGGCAGTTCGCTTGGAACAATACCTTATGATGATGCTCAAAAATTAATGCAAAATGCATTGGACGAAATAAAAAGAAATCCAGCACAAAGGTATCTTGCCATTTTCAACCAAAAATCTTAATTTTCAATTTTTGATTCCAAAACATTTAAATACTACCTCGATATAATCGTAATTAAGAAATTCTTTTTAGGGTTTTAAAATGGATAATTCAGAGATGAAGACAGGTACGACAACTATAGGGTTGGTTTGCAAAGACGGAATAGTATTGGCTGCTGACAAGAGGGCGACCTCCGGCTATCTGATATCATACAAGAAGTTTGACAAGATAATAACAATAACCGACAGCATAGCTGTGACAGTTGCAGGAACTGTGTCTGACGTGCAGCTGCTGACAAAATACCTTAAGGCAGAGCTAAGGCTCAAGGACATAAGGACAGGCAGGGAAACAAACGTAAGAGAAGCTGCCAACCTGCTGGCAAATTTTGTTTACAACAACATAAGGAAGATGAGCATGATTCCGGGTATAAGCCACTTCATTGTGGGCGGCAAGGATTCAACCGGATTCCACCTTTATGACTTGAGCCCTGACGGCTCGATTGTTGAGGTTGATGATTACATTTCTTCAGGCTCTGGCTCTGTGATGGCGTTCGGTGTGCTGGAAACATTGTATAAAAAGGGTTTAAGCGCCGATGAGACTGTAAAGCTGGCTGCAAAGGGGATTAACGCCGCTGTGCAGCGGGATATAGCTTCCGGAAACGGCATAGACATCGTATCAATAACAAAAGACGGCATAAAGAAGGTTTTTTCCAAAGAGCTTGAGATAAGGATTGAAGTATAAATTTTCTGTCGGATAAATAAAGACAAATTGCATTAAATGCATTAAAAATCTTTACTGGCGCAAACAACAAGTTGTTTTTTAAGATTTTTGAATGGCCAATGCGTGCTCTACTGTACCGGGCAAGGAGAACTGAAAGAATAAGCTAAAGGACAGCATTAACGAAATCTTCAATAATGAAATGAAGCATTAACTCTAGAGTTTATTGATGATTTAACAATAGCTAAAAATAAAAAATCAGATAGAACCTGACAATCCAAATAAAATTTTAAAATGGCTGACATAACAAAGGAAATTCTAAAGAAGCTTCCGGAAAACAAGATAAGCGACGTGAATTTTGAAGGCGCAAATATAGTCCTTTACACCAAGGACAAGGATTTCTTCCTTAACAATAATGGAATCATAAAGAGGATTGTTGACGACATAAAGAAGAGGGTCGAGCTGAGGCCTGATCCTAGCATTACAATGGAAATGGAGGAGGCAGAGAAGGTGGTTCGCTCTATAATCCCTGAAGAGGCCGGAGTTGACCAGGTTATTTTCGACCCGCAGAGGAGCCGGATTATAATAGAATCCGACAAGCCAGGGCTGCTCAACACAATCCTGACAAGATGCAACGTACAAGCTTTAATACTGAG
>CAZFEZ010000036.1:0-7904 GCA_964518225.1 uncultured Methanosarcinales archaeon
AATCTCGCTTCAATATTTTCTTTTAGAAAAGAATAGTTGCAACATAGGTTACTAAAACTATAGCTTTTAATTACGAATTATTTAAATACAAGCTTATTGCTGAAAATTATGTTTTCTTTGTGGTTAAAATGCTAAAAGTAAAAATCAAAAAAATTGCTGATGTAAAAACCCCTTCTTATGCCCATAAGGGGGATTCCGGAGTTGACTTGTATGCTGCTGAAGATTATATTCTGAAGCCTATGGAGAGAAAGCTGATTGCAACCGGAATTAAGATCGCGGTGCCTGTCGGATACGAGGCCCAGGTAAGGCCAAAAAGCGGCCTGGCAGTAGAGCACGGCATAGGCGCTGCAAACAGCATAGGAACCATAGATGCGGGCTACAGGGGAGAAATCAAAGTGCCTTTGATTAATTTCAGCGACAGGCCATATAAAATAGAAAAAGGAAAGAAAATCGCTCAGATGGTTTTTGCAAAGGTCGAAGAGGCTGTTTTTGAGGAAGCTGACGAGTTGGATGAAACAACAAGAAACGAAGGCGGATTTGGAAGCACAGGCTTGGATTAAAAGAGGTGGGATTTTGGGAAAGGACACTAGCAAACCGATTAGCTTTAAGACAGTTCAAAAGAACAAAAAATTAGGCGAATTTGTCCCTGAAGAAAGCATCGATTCCGAGGAGCAAAAGCAGCAGATAGACTAATTCTGGTATATTTACTTTTAAGTAGTTATAATAAAAAGATTTAAAAATAAATAAGCATACCCATTGCTATGAAATCCTTATACAAAAAATCAGAAGCAGGGCTTGTTGCCCTACTAATAATAATAGCCGTAGTATTCTTCTTTGGATGGATAATCAATGTAAGCCAGAGGGAATGCAAAAGAAACAGCGACTGCAACTCTGAATCCTACTGCGGCTCTGACTTCTCATGCCATACCTACCCGACAATACAGAAAACTGTTGTGCAGTACAATCTGTTCTGGCCTGCCGTTGTTATAGGTCTTGCAATAGTAATAACAGCATTAATATTCAATTTGGACAAGCTAAAGCAGAAAGAAGCTGCAGAAGGGCTGAAAGAAACTGCCGCAAAAGCCGCTATTGAAAAGCCGCAGGAAGTTGAGGAGATTGCAGAGCCCTACTACAAAAGCGAAAATAATGTGAAAACGCCTTAATTTAAAATATTGTCAGTCTCTTTCTTTATCACTTCAAAAACATCGTTCAAGGGCCTTGACGCATTTATTGTCTTTACATTGTCACTTAACAATTCAGGCATGTTCAGGAAAATTTTTCTTATTTTTTTCATGAACTCGAGCTTCTCGAATTTTTCCTTTTTCCTGTATTCTATTCTTTTAAGCGCAAGAGACGGCTCAACATCAAGAATGAAGGCTATATCCGGCTTTCTGAAAGCCATATTTTTAGATATCAAGCCTCGTATCGGCAGTCCTTGCGCTCCCTGGAAAGCTATTGTCGAATAATAGTACCTGTCGCAAATAACAATATTCAGCTCGTGCTTATTTGGATGCCTCAGGAAAGGCTCTATTATGTTCTTTAAATGCTCCTTTCTGTCTTTCATAAACAGCTCTGTCAGTTTTTTGCTGTTGCTTATCGGATCTTCCTCTTTACTTAGAATTTCCCTTATCTTCTTTCCGTATGCGCCGTTTGTGGGCTCTCTTGTTGTAAGGATGCGGTATTTTTTATTTTTGGAGAACAGGTAATTATGGAGCAGCTTAACAATCTCTGTTTTTCCGCTGCCGTCAATTCCGTCAATGGCAATGAATAATCCAAGTTTCATGGATTTCGAGATTCTAGGTTTGTTTATTAAGTTTATGAAAACCGCAAAAACTAAGGTATTGAAGCACCCAAAAGATTATTCCAGTCCGAATAGAATGAGCTACACCTTTAATTTCTCAGCGCTTTTTCTCTCAAAATAAAGCTCTTTTATGTCCTCGTAAAACTTTGCCTGCTCCTCTGGCTTTAAGCTATTGTACGCCTTCATTACCTCTACATAATTATTCTTTGCATCTTCCAAATCAAACTTCATAAGTGCCAGCCTTGTCTTGTTTATACTGTCCTGCATATTGGAGGCTTTGCCGACATATATAGGCTCCGGTAAAATATTCTCTTTAATGGGCACCTTCATAGGGGGTTCTTTTGGAATTTCCTTTTTCCCAAACAATCTTCTGAAAATAGAAGGCTTTTCCTGCTCCTTAATCCTGTCAATAGCGCTTTTTATCTCCTTTCGGGCCTCCAAAATCTCATCAGGCTTCCCGGCTTCCAGATCATTATTGGCATGGAGTTCTTCCAGAGTATCCGGAAGCTCAATCTTATCTTCATCTATTGACAGCTCTTTTGGCAAATCAAAGCTGAATTCTTCCATATAGCTGGATTTTTCTTCGGGCTCCGGCCCAGCTTTTTGGCTTTTCACTGTTTTAATTTTTGGGCCTTTGGCTTTTGCAAGCTTTACTTGCTTTATTGCAGCTTTTTCAGCAATCCTCTGTTTTTTTGCAGCAGGCTTATTGATTTTCTTGCCCGCTTCCTTTTCTGGCTTTGGCCTTTTTTGCACAGCCTTTTTGTCAAATTTTTCCACCGCATCCGTAAACTCCTCTTCTCCCGGGAAAGTTTCCTGGCTCGGCTCTTCCTCTACAATCTCGTCAAAAAAGTCATTTTTATTGTCAAACTCTTTCTCAAGATCTGCATCTGTAGGCGGAGGTGGAGGGGGCAGAAGCTCGTCATTCTTAGGCTTGGTCTTAAAGAATAGCATTTAGTACCTCTTTTTTGTCAATGTTTTCATTCAGTTTTAAATATTTTGTTGTTTGTTGATAAACATTTGTTTACCACTTTATAATAAGAAAAATAGAAATGTTTATAAATGGACGCACTTGGCGTTTTTATAACAAAATGAGAGAGCCAAATGACCTTGAGAAGAGAATCAGTGAACTGGAAGAAGAGAATGGAGAATTACGTCAAGCGCTGGAGAATTCAAGAAGGTTTAATGACTTAATGGCTCATGAGTTAAATAACCCAATACACCTCGTTGGCGGTTATTTAGAAATACTTGGCGATGAAAACCTCCCGTATGCCGAACGTAAACGTTATCTGGGGATCATAACGCGCAATATGGAAGATATGACAGAATTAATTAACGATGCCAGAAATATATCAAAAATTCAACATAAGGGATTATGCATTGAGCAAGTCAACCTTAGCAAACTGGTTATTGATGTTTCAAGACGGCTTAAGGGGAGCAATAAATCCTATATGGCAGCAAATTTCATTGTTGATGAAGACATTATTGCTGATGCTGATAAAGTAGCTATGAGATTTGTATTGGGCAACTTAATCAGCAACGCACTTAAATATTCTAAAGAAAAACCGAATCCGGAAGTCAGGTTTGGAGTTAAACAGCAAGAAGGAGGAAAGCCTCTTTACTATCTGAGCGACAATGGAACAGGAATAAGTAATCCTGACAGATTATTCATCCCATTTGAAAGGCAACATGAAAATACACAATATGGGGGTATTGGGCTCGGGCTTTGCATAGCACTCAAGATGATTGATTTACATAAAGGCAAAATCTGGGCAGAATCCGCGGTAGGCAAAGGCTCAACCTTCTATTTTACACTTCCAAAGCATCAATCATAATCTCGCCAAGTATGCTCGCATTTCTCGCATCTTAAGAACTTGGTTTCAGGCTCATCTCCGGCTCTGGTCTGCACAAGCCAGAAGTAGGCTGTTTTGTGGCCGCATTTTGGGCATTCTGCCGATGTTTTTGGCAGTGTCTGGAGCTGGCCCTTGTCCACCACCTCTACATCCTTGTCTGTGTTTACGACGGTTTCTTTGACTGTGGCACCAGCTACATGGGTCGTCTTATAGCCGCATGAGCAGACCAGCATTTTCTTGCTATCTTCCTTTCTCGGCACTAGTATAGAGCCGCATTTTGGGCAAAACATCCTAAATTTAAAAACTTAAACAAATTCTATATAAATTTAACCTTTTTGGACAAGAGCTGCTTTGAATATGTCAAGCAGCTCCACAAACAGTATCTTGATATATCCAAGCAAAGGAATTCTTAAAACAGCATTCCCGACAATCTGCTCTTCACTTATTCTTGTCTCGTCCAGAAAAACATTTTTTATAGAATCTTTATTTGTTATGTAGTTATCGCCCTTGGTCTGAAAATAATACTTGCCATTCTCCTGCCACTTTTTAACAACCCTGTGTATTATCGGATCTCTCCTGGCGCTCCAGAACACCATTACATCGCCAACATTGATATTTTCGGGCGCTCTGCCCTTCAAAACCATTATGTCGCCCTTGTTAAACCCGTTCCTGAGCGGAAAAACCTCAAAATTTTCCTTGCTTATTCCATTGCCGGTATACCACTTGGCTGAGTTCTTCCACCAACCATCAAAATTGCCGTTATGCTCCATGCTCTCGCTCACAACAGCAACAACAGGGTGGGAGGTTTTAAGCAAAAATCCTAATCCTGGGTAAACGATAAACTTGATGAGTATGAATGCCAGTATTATATTGACAATCCAGCTCCAAATGCTGTTGTCTTCCCATATAAAATACCATATTTTCTTCCATCTTTTCCTGTAGCTGCCCATAATTCCGCAATCTTGGCAAAAAGAATAAAAAGGTTTTGATTTTCTCATGCAAAATGAAGTTAGCAAGGCCTAATTACTATCAGGGGATACTGCAGCTGAGGGATGTTGATAATGAAGTAGTCGCTTTTGTTTACGCCCAAATACAAAAAAGAGGCGAAGTGGCAGTAACAAGAACCGTGAAATATTCAAATGGCATAGACCTTTACCTGACGTCGCAGAAATTTATAAGGGTATTGGGCAAAAAGCTGAGGGAAATCTTCGGTGGAGAGCTGAAGATCAGCTCAAAGCTCCACACAAGGAGCAGGGAGGGAAAAGACCTATACAGAATTAATGCGCTTTTCAGGCCTTCACTATACAAAATAGGGGACATTGTGGATGTAAGGGGCGATGAAGTCAAGCTGCTGCATATCGGCAAGAAAATATTTGGAAGGGATTTGAAGACCGGGAAAAAGTTAACAGTAAGAAGAAGCGATTTACCAAGAGATTAAATCTTCTTTTTCTCTTTTGTAGTCATCAATAATCTTCCTGGCCCAGTCAATCTTGGATTTTTCAGCTTCAAAATGCTTTTTCTCTATAAAGCCGAAATAGCCATTTTCGTAAATTTTAAGATTTCCAGCGCTCATAAGCACGAAAGGCAGCGCGTTTTCAATTTTCTTGCTGACCGGACGCTTATGTACTATGACAAAGACTTTGTCCTTTAACATCCTGACCACGCTGTCGCTTGCCATATCTATGCTGTCAACAAGAAGCATGTCATTTTTTTGAATGTTAAGAATTTTATTTTTAAAATTGAATTCATTAGCGCCTAATGTGCCAAGCCTTTTCAATATGTAATAACTATTGATGTTCGACATAACATAGTTCAATTTCTTAATCGACGCCTTTAATTGCCCAATCTCCTTTTCTTTCAGTCCAATCAAATTGCCCATGAATCTAATTCTGCTTTCCCTGAAATCAGCCGCTTTTTTGCCGTCGCTTTTGGCTTCTTTTTTCTTAATAGCATCTCTTTGGAGGCTGCTTATAACCCTCTTCAGGCTGTGATTGTGCGCTTTTATAATCTTTATTTCAGCTTCATAGCTCTTTAATTTGCTGTAAACTCTTAAGAAATCGGTCTCGTTCAGCCTTTTTTCAACTATCACCTTGTCTATTATCTGCGATTCCTCGTCTTTTTTATCTATCATGCTGACGGCATTTTTTATGCTCATCCTCTTTGTTATGACAATCTCCTTTATCTTGTCCCTGATGCTTTCCCTCTTGTTTCTTTCTACAAAAAAGTCTATCTTGTCAAGCAGCTGCCTGGCTGCTTTGTAGGCAAATAATGCTGAAGCAAGGGCATCGCCTTGATGCTCGCCATTGAAACTGAAATTATTTACCATGGCCTTTTTTTCCTCGATTTTGAGGTCTTCTTCAGGGCTTGCAACCCTTGCGCCTAATTTTGTTGCAAAAGATTCAACTAACCCCGGCACTTTTGCCTTATCGGTGCCGACTAAAACAGCCTTGCCAAATCCAATCGTTTTTGAAATCAAGAGGCTTAAGTCCAGCTGCTTTGAAGAATCTAAATAGATTAGATTGCCTTCAATATCAAGAACTGCGTAACCTGTAGTTATGCCCGGGTCAACACCTACAATGAGGAGCTTTTTTCCATCCATCTATATTTAGAGTGGTTTAGTAATTTAAAAAACTTGCCATAAGCTTTATAAGCAAAATTGCACCACTTATTTTATGCTCGATAAAGGAATGATTTTAAACGGCACTGTAGTCCGGGGCTTTGGGGAGGGAGCATATTTCATATCAATGCGGCATTACCAAAAAGAAATCAAGGATAAGCTTGGATTTAATGCCTACCCCGGCACATTGAATATCAGGGTCGGCAAAAAACAAACCGATATGTTCAAAGATACTGTTCCGGTAAGAATTGACGGCTGCAAAGCTGGCAATAAAACTTTCGGAGGGGCAAGCTGCTACAGGGCAAGCATTAATGATGCAAACATTGCAATCATCATGCCAGATTTAACAAAGCACAAGGATGTTGTCGAATTAATAGCGCCTTTTCACTTGAAATCAGAGCTAAAGCTGAAGGACGGCGATAAAATAAAAGTCAGGCTGCTAAAATGACGAAAATAGGAATTGCAGACACCACATTTGCAAGAGTGGACATGGCGAAGTTTGCCATCGGCATAATCAAAAAAAACTCCGATGCAAAAATCGAAAGATACACGGTGCCCGGCTTTAAGGACCTGCCCGTTGCATGCAAGAAATTGATTGAAGAGGATAAATGTGACATTGTGATTGCCTTTGGAATGGCTGGAAAAATGCCTATTGACAAGCAATGCGCCCATGAAGCTTCTATCGGATTGCAGACGGCGCAGTTAATGACCAACACACACATACTCGAAGTCTTTGTCCACATGGATGAGTCAAAAAAGGAAAAGGAAGTATATAGTATTGCTAAAAACAGGGCTGAAAAGCATGCGCTGAATGCGCTTGCTTTGCTCAAAGGCAGGAGAGAGCTTACAAAAAATGCCGGAACAGGAAAAAGGCAGGGAAAAAAGGATGAGGGCCCTATAAGATGACAGAAAAGCTTGGTATGGTTGTCTCAACATTTAATTACGAAATAACAGGCGAGATGAGCAAGAGGGCTCAGGAAAGGGCCAAAGAAGCCGGTGCTAAAATAGTTAAAATTATTGAAGTTCCCGGCTCTTTTGAAATACCTTTGGCGGTCAAGAAATTGCTGGATGATGAGAATATTGACGGGGTTATCACTCTGGGCACAATCATTAAAGGCGGCACCGACCACGACACTGTTGTCGCGCATTCTGTAGCGAGAAAATTACTGGATATTTCATGCCAGTATGGGAAGCCAGTTTCGCTTGGAATATCGGGACCAAACATAACCTGGCAGCAAAGCGAGAAGAGAATTGAAGAATATGCAATACGCGCTGTTGACAGCGTTGTGAAGATGCTGAGGTCTAGCTAATCAAAAAAACTTCTGCAGTTCTGTCTCTTTTTTCTTAATAATCTTATGGACAACCTTCCTTGTCTTCTCCTGCTCCGTCAATGAGTCAAAAAATGGCTTTCTTGTCCTTTTGTTCAATATATTATGCTCAAGCATGTGGGCCAGCTCATTTGGCTTTAAGCCCGAGCTTTTCAGGATTGCAGCCAGCCTTTCCACATTTGTCTTTCTGAACTCCTTTACCATTCCATCATTGCCCAGTATGCTGGACAAAAACTCTTTTCTTGAATTAGAGCTAAAAGAGTCATTGACAAGCAACTTTGCCAGTTTTGTCGGCTCGCTCAAAAACA
>CAZFEZ010000037.1:0-7872 GCA_964518225.1 uncultured Methanosarcinales archaeon
AATTTCGCCTCGAATTTATTCAATAATTAATGAATAAGTAGGCTCGGCTTTTTTTGCCCGCCACTAAAAAAAGCCGAGCACAAATTATTGTGCCGAAGGCATTGTTTTAAAAATTTACTTCAGAAAGCTAAAGTATTGCCCAATTTGATAATATTTATAAATACAAGACGTCAAGGCAATTAAAATGTTAAAAAGAGGCAACCACCCGTCTTTCCAATATTCAAAAGGCCAGATGGCAGTATTCTTCATAATCGGGCTGATAATTTTGGCAAGCTTCATAATACTGAGCACAGCCAAGAAGGAAAATGCGTCAAAATTGGATGAAGGAATTTCGACTGTTGAAACAGGGCAGGTAGACGACGTAAATCTAAGGTCGTTTGTGCAGTTCTGTGTTGATTCTGTTGCAAAAAACGCTGTTTTCTACCTTGGATTCGTGGGCGGAAAGCTCCAAAAGGACTTTTTCCCGAAGTTTTACATTGTAGATGCTAACTACAAAATCCCTTACTTCTATTACCAAGGAGGCTCAAACATGCCCAATCAGGATGGATTTAGAAACCTTATACTTGCAAAGTACATGAACGAAAATTTGAGAAAATGCACAAACAATTTCAAGGCATTTGAAAGCACAAGGATAATTGACTCAAGCTCAAGGACAAATGTTTTGCTTACTGATGAAGAGGCCATCTTTAATGTCACTTACCCCGTCAGCATTAACAGGGGCCTGCACATAAAAAATCTAGACCAGGCATACTCGACTGAAGTCAAGGTTAGGCTCAAGGAGATTCTTGAGATAGCGCAAACAATTGTCACTTACGAACTCGCAAACGACAGATATATTCACTGGGATTATCTAACTGATATGAGCAATAAAAACTACAATATAACCGCCTACACTCAGGAAGACAACACGATAGTATACAGGATAATTGACTTGGAAAATGAGATTGACAGAGAGCAGTATGTATTCCAGTTTGCGAATAAGATAAAAGTGAAAGAAAGCTGAAAAATGAGAAAGAAAATAATTATTGACTTGGATGTTGTGACAATTGCGTTATGGATGAAAGCAGATTTAAGAAGACAAGACGCTTTGAAATTCATGCAAAGGGTAGAAAATCGCGAGTTTGAGGTCATAATGCTGTCTTCTACTCTGAATTTAGTTGAAAAATGGAAAAACACTGATTTAAGCAAAAATATAAAAGATTTTTATTATGAAAACACCGACCATTTTATTGACGATTCGGAAATCCTGAATTATCTGGGCAAACACAAAATAAGCCCTTCTCAAATAATTGATTCGTTCTTGGAAAAAGGGATAAAAGAGGAGGATATACTGCTTATACTTGCTTGTATGGTTGCAGGAGCTGATTATCTTGTCACTTTTAATAAAACTCACCTCAAGAACAATTCCGATTTGATTAACTTAATACTAAAACAGAACAATCTAAACAAAATAAATGTGGTGCATCCTAATGAGATTTAACAAGCTTATCAATGTCTTTAAGCCTTTTGATGGAATCCTTAAATACTGCAAGCTTGATTTCATCAGCAAGCCCAATAGGATCAACATCCGCGGGTATAATAGGTTTGTGCTTTTTCATAAAACTACATTGCCCAGCAGACTATTTAAAACTTTCGCCTACAAATATTAAATAAATTCATTAACGATTGAACATTAAATAATAAATCAATAAAAAATGAAAAAAATAATTTTATTCGGCTTGGTGCTGGTGATGGTTTTTGCAGTTAGTGGAGTGGTTAATGGACAGGCAGGGGGATGCGGTCCTACGCCGTTAGGCAGTTTAGGATGTCTACCTACTACCATTTCTTGTGGGTTCACACAATGCTTAGGAGAATACACAACACTTGATGAAACCGCTAGTGGTGTATGCGAGGGGTGCGTTGAAGTTTGCATACCTCCTTATTGTGACCCTAACGAAGTTTGTTTTACACCTTACAAAGGCTCAATAGAGATGAGTGTTACAACAGCAAATGATTTACAAACGGGCATTATAGATGGGGGTGATTTTAGTAGCGATATACCTTGTGGTGAAATGAATCATTGTTTTCTAAATGTAGGAAGTCTACAAATAGGAAGCTTGCCGATGCTGGATAAATGTAGCGGCAGTATAAATCCAGAAACTTATGCGCAAACTATTGAAGGTTATGCTAAAGAATTTGGAATTGATTTAGGTAATAACATACCTCTTGATAAATTAACACAACAGGTTGTCTGGGACGCAGCGACAAAGTATGGTTTAGAACTTCCTATTGTTAAGCAGACACTTGCAAATGCCATCATGCTTGCTAAAAATACTTGGGGCGCCATCAAGCCATTTGTTGATTTTTTTGACAATCCTATTTTTAAGATTTTTAGCCTTGCAAAAACCGGCTACGACCTTATATCTGGATTAACTGGCGGAGCAGAGCAAGCAGCTTCAGACGCCGCTAATCTTGCCGCTGCTAAAAATGATATAGATGACGCAGATAACTCCAACCCAGACGGCACAGCGACCTTGTCAGATTGTAAAAATCACAGGCTGGACGATTGCGTAAACCACCCAAGCTGCGTAATAGACAGCAGAGGCGGCTCATTGCAGTGCCTGGCTGCCTTGCCTGGCGGAAAAGACGGGCGTGTTAAGGTTACATTTGGTTCATTGCACGTCATAGATCGCAGGCTAAATAACATGTTCACACTGACTGGAAAGCAAAATCAGGGAGTCGTATACCAAAAAGACGGTTTCGTGAACATAGACAAGGGCGGAACAACTAAGATTTCAGTTGCAGGAGAAGGCGCTTTCATAACAGATATAAACAACAACCAGCTTTACATCGGGCCAGGAACTACATTCTATTACGGAAAAGGCGATAGTGAAGAGGACACTTACGTAACCAATGCAATGATTCTTGACTACGATTCAAGGATTGGAGTTGCAGATGTCAACGCCAAGGAGCAGCAGAATTATCCCAAGAATACTGAAAAAAACCTCAAGCAGAACATAGAGCTTGCTGTCACATTCAACCAGCACGGCCTGCAGGGCTATAAGAATGCAGTAAACATTGAAAAATCAAAGGAGAGCTATGAAATCCTGACAAGGGGCTTTTCAGACATACTTTTGCTTGAGGAAGAAAAGGTCTTCCCGCTTGTCACCAGAAATTATGCCAAGGGCGACGCTTCAGTCATAATGCACAGGAACGTCAAAATCCCAAACACCTACATTGTGAATGATGAGACTTACGAATACACGATAAAAACAATAGGCGACTCAACAAAAGTCATAACCAAGAATGGAAAAGTAATAGAAGACAGCGGCTCTTTCGACACAAGATTGAGCAGACGGCAGAACATTCTGGTTAATAATATTTAGTCATCTGACTTTGGCGTTGTCTTTAACCTTCTCAACCCTGACAATCTCCTTGTCAGTCCTTAATTCTCTGCCGTCAAAATATACCTTGTTGTCCTTAACAACCATTTTAAGCTTTGAGAATCCATCGTAATCAATCTCTTTGTTGGAATTTTCAAAACCATTAAAATAAACTTTATCGCCGGGCAGGCTTTCCTCAACAGTCAATACTCCAACACTTAACCCATCATCGCCTGCCAGCAGCATGCCCTGGCTTTCCACTCCTCTTAATTTTGCGTACTTAAGATTTGCGATGACAATTATTTTTTTGTTCATCAATTCATCAGTCCTGTAATGCCCCCTCAGTCCGGCCACCAGCTGCCTTTTCTCCGTGCCAAGGTCTATCTCCAAAACATAAAGCTTGTCGGCATTCGGATGCTCTTTAGCCTGCAAAATCCTCGCTACTTTAAGATTAAGCGGGAATTCTTGCTTTGCCTCTTCCTCCTCCATCTTCTTTATCAAGATCCCGTCTTTGCCGATTTTGTGGCTCTTAAGCTCGAACTTTAGGTCTTCCCATTTCAAGCTCTTAAGATTCAGCTGCTGCTGCAGTTTTGATGAAAAATCGGGCAGAATTGGCACTATCAATATGCACAAATCCTTTACAATATTGGCGCACAAGCCCAGAATCCTATGCGCCTTCTCCCTGTCTTCTTTTACAAGCTTCCACGGCTCATTGTCCTGGAAATATTTGTTGCCCAGCGAGGATATATGCAGTATATCCTTGACAGCTTCATTAAAGTTCAAAGCATAATAATTTTCCTCGATATTTTTAACCCTTTTATTTATCTCCTTTTTCAATTCATTGTTCTTATCTGTTTCTTTTATTTCGCCGTCAAAATTCCTGTTCAGGAAGTTCAGGACCCTGTAGCAGAAGTTTCCTATGTTTGAAGCCAGCTCATTGTTCGTTTTCTTCCTGAAATCATCAAAGCTCAGGTCAATGTCTGACATTTTCTTGCTCAGCAGACTTGCATAATAAAACCTGAGATATTCCGGATTATGGCTCTGCAGAAATTCCCTTGCAGTGAAAAATGTGCCCCTGCTCTTGCTCATCTTTTCCCCGTTGACTGTCAGGAACCCGTGCACTATGATGTCGTGCGGCAGCTCAAACCCGGCGCCAAGCAGCATAGCCGGCCAGAACAGGAAATGGAAATAAATTATGTCCTTGCCTATGAAATGGTATACCCTTGCATTTTTATTGTCCCAGTAGTCTTCGGTCTTCAAATCATTCTTCCTGCAGTAATTATCAGTGCTCGCGATATATCCAATCGGGGCGTCAAGCCATACATAATAGTATTTGTCTTCTTCTCCAGGAATCTTAAATCCGAAGTAAGGCCCATCTCTAGATATGTTCCAGTCCTCTAACCCATTTTTTATCCAACTGAAGACAAAGTTCTTTATCTCGGGCTGCAGGTTTTTGTTTTTCTTAAGCCATGATTCAAGCTTGTCTGAAAACTTGCTCAGCCTGAAGAAATAATGCTTGGATTTCTTCCTTACAGGCTTATTCTTGCAGATTATGCAGTATGGCTCAATCAAATCAACTGTCTTGTACGCGGCGTTGCAGTTCTCGCACACATCCCCATACTGGTCAGCGGCGCCGCATTTCGGGCATTTTCCCTTGACATACCTGTCCGGCAAATATCTTTTGTCATGCTCGCAATAAGTCACTTCAATTTCTTTTGTATAGATAAAGCCTTTTTTGCTCAGCCTTTCAAAAAACAAGTCGCTGTAATGTTTGTTTTCAGGGCTGTTTGTGGTGTAGTAATTGTCAAAGCTTATCAGGAATTCCCTGAAATCCTGCACATGCTCGTTGTAAACGCCGTCAATCAGCTGCTCCGGCTTTATTCCAAGCTCTGTTGCCTTTATCTCAATCGGGGCGCCGTGCGCGTCGTCTGCGCAAACATAAACCACATCTTCATCAATTAGCCTAAGAAATCTGACAAAAATATCTGTTTGGATGTACTCAACCAGATGCCCCAGATGCAAAGGACCGTTTGCATACGGCAATGCGCTTGTTACAAGGATTTTGTGCTTTGCTTTCCTGAATTTTAACACCCGGGAAATTGAATAAAAGCCTTATTTAAAAACATTGTTGTTTTATCCACAGTATACCTTTACAAAAATTCATAAAAACATTTAAATACTTTGCAATACAAGTAACCTACCTTAGGAGCATATATCATGGAAAACAAGAAGCTTGGGTTTGTAATCTTGTCAATAAGCTTGCTAGCCAGCGTTCTGGCATTTGGGTTCATGGGCGTTTTAGGGAGGCAAACAAGCGCTTTGCAGTGTTATCCAACAAATGAATGCCAAAGAGTTGAGTCTCTGCTTGGATTGTCTCATCTTGCAATCGGCTTAATCTCTTTTATTGGGGCTTTGGGAATCTATCTGCTGTTCTTCAGCACAGGCGAGGAAGCCATCCTGAAGAGGCTCGAAGAGGAAAAAAGCATGAAAATAGGCCAGGACAAGTTTGAGTTGATCCTAAAAGCAATGGACGAGAATGAGAAGAAAGTGCTGAAGGCAATCAAGGAGCAGGAAGGCATCACACAATCAACATTGAAATTTAGAACAGATTTGTCAAAATCAAAAGTGAGCCAGATTCTTACAGATTTTGAAAGGAAAAACTTAGTCAAGAGAGAAATAAAGGGAAAAACTTATTCTGTTTACCTGGCTGAGAATTTTTAGCTATCTTTTGGCTTCTACATACTGAACACTAACATAGGGTATTTCATCAGTTGCCTTTTTTCAATTACATAACAAGAAAGTTCAGTACCTTTTGGAAGGCCATGGATGCCCTAAGGTCTATGCAATCTTGCAAACTCGATTGGCTTCGTTTTCCAGTCCGGATGCACATTTGCTAAATCCAGCTTGACTGGCTCCTGGATGTTTCTTGTTATTCTGGCACTCTTTTTAGTGTCAGCCCAAATCCATTTTTTCTCCCCTGATCTGACCAACTCGGTTATTGACATAAGTTTGAATAGCGTTGCCTGATCTTTAAATTTATTGGAGGCTTTGACAGAAAACTATATAAATTAACTAATTTTCGTTAGTAGTATGAAGTTCAACAAGTTAGTCACAAAGAAAGGCATTATTTTCCTGCTGATATTTGCTGTCCTAGTTTTTATCGGTGACAAGATAAATTTCTCAAAATTGGTCGGAGCCGAAAACCAGTTCTTCACATTGTTCCAGTTTTTTGGGCCTGTCGCAGGAGCATTCCTGGGGCCTGTTGTCGGAGTCCTGTCCGTCTTAATAGCGGAAATCGCAAGCAAAATATCGGCTCATGCCGTTTTTGATTTGGTGACTGTGCTGAGATTAACTCCAATGCTTTTCGCGGCATGGTACTTCGGAACAAAGAAAGGCAAGATAAGCTTTCTGGTGCCAATTGCAGCCATTGTTTTGTTTGTGGCGCACCCTGTCGGCAGGCAGGTCTGGTATTTCTCGTTGTTCTGGACAATACCAATAATAATAAAGCTGCTCCCAAAGAAATACGGCGACAGAATCTTTTTAAGAAGCCTTGGAGCTACTTTTACAGCGCATGCAGTTGGCGGCGCAATCTGGAGCTACGTTGTTCCTATGACCCCCTCAGCGTGGATCGCCTTGATTCCAGTCGTGATTTATGAAAGGCTGTTATTCGCAGGGGGCACCGCACTATCGTTTGTTTTATTGAATACCCTGCTGGACAAGCTTGATTCAAAAACAAAATCAGAGTACATTAATGTTGACAAAAAATACATTTTGTTCAGGCAGGCTGCTTGATTAATCATGCATGGGGTGGTTTTGTGGATAAACTGGATTTGCAGATTATAGAGTTTTTGTTGAAAAACGCGCGAATGCCATTCATGGAAATAGCAAGGAAGCTTAAGGTTTCTGAATCAACAATCAGAAAAAGAGTTTCACGCCTTGAAAATAATGAGACAATAAAAAAATATTCTTTGGTTGTTGACGCAAATAAGATTGGATTTGAGAATGTTGCTTTGATCGGAGTTGATGTAGTGCCTGAAAAATATCTTGAGATTGCGAAAAAACTTCCGGAATTCGAAGATATAAGGTACGTAGCTTCCTCAACGGGCGACCACATGTTCATGCTTGAAGTTTGGGCCAAGGACGACGATCAACTTAGGCTTTTGTCGGATAAGATAAAAGGGCTTGACGGCGTAACAAGGATATGCCCTGCAATCATAAAGGACACATTGAAAGGCGCATTATAAGATATCCTTTTTAACGAAATTCGCACTATACAAGACGTAGATAGGGAATCCGTTAGAAAGCTTTAAATATAAACTCTTATCCTAAATTAACAATTGTTAAGTTTAGGTGATTTTGAATGGATAAAAGTGATGTGGGGCTTATTGGAGGCGGAGGATTGGCAGCTATTGTAGCCACAACGATACTAGGATTTGGCCCTGTTGGAGCGGCTGCCGTCACTTTAGGCGGGGCGTATTTAGGTCATGAAGTGGCTTCTTCATACAAATAA
>CAZFEZ010000038.1:0-7455 GCA_964518225.1 uncultured Methanosarcinales archaeon
CTGTACTTTTGGAACAAAAGTTTGTATAACGCCAAGCGTTATGCGAAAGGCAAACGTTAAGAAAAAACGGTTTCCTTACTGAAAACCCACTAAAAACCCTAAACTCTTGACTGATAACCAGCCTTAAAGCTGAAAAGGTAGCTAAACTTGTGGTTTTCTATTAAAATTTTCAGTAAGGCAACTTGAAAAGTTCGTATAATGCATCTTAGAAGAAGTTTTTTATACTAGTTCTCACAAAATTGTTTAAAAAAGGTGTAAAAATGCTTGACAAGCTTGAAACTGAGCTCAAAATAAGGGGTTTCAGCAACAGAACAGTGGAAGCTTATAGGTATCACAACAAAAACTTCCTGGAGTTTGTCAAAAAAGACCCCAAAGAGATAATTGAAGATGATGCAAAGCGCTACATAGCTTATTTGATGTCAGAGCGCAAATTTAAGCCAAGGAGCGTAAATCTTGCCTTGAGTTCATTAAAGTTCTTTTACAATGAAATCTTGCAGAATAGGGCTTTTAATAGCGTCAAGGCGCCAAAATCTGAGAAAAAACTGCCAACAGTTCTGACAAAAGAGGAGATAAAGAAACTTCTGGCTGCGGCAGAGAATCCAAAGCACAGGCTGCTGATTGAGTTTTTGTATTCATCAGGACTGAGGGTAAGCGAATGTGTAAGTTTGAAAATTGACGATCTTGACTTAAGCGAGAAGATGGGCAAGGTAAGGCATGGCAAAGGCAACAAAGAGCGCTATATCATTCTTTCAGACAGCATCATACAGCATTTAAATGATTATATGGGCAAAAAAAAAGACAGCAGCCCAAATATTTTCTCGGTAAATGGCAGGCCGATCACGGCAAGGCAGGCACAAAATATCGTCAAAGATTCTGCAAAGAAGGCAGGCATAAAGAAAAGGGTCTTCTGCCATGCATTAAGGAGCAGTTTTGCAACTCACTTGCTTGAGGCAGGCACTGACATAAGAGTTATACAGGAGCTTCTAGGCCATTCAGATCTTTCGACTACACAGATCTATACAAAAGTTTCTACGCAGCAATTAAAAAAAGTCAAAAGCCCGCTCGACAGCTTATGATTCCAGATAGACCTTAGGCTCCGGAGTTATCCTGTCAAAAACTTCTATAGTCCACCAGTACAGCGGGAAGAACAAGAATATTGCTAACAAAGTGTAGAAATCGAGCTTAATGACATTGTAGATTATTGGAGTAATCATCACCAGCACATATGTAATCCACCTTATCCTACCTATGAAAAACACTATCCTCTTTATTTTAATGCCTGCTATAATGACGAAGAGGCCGTATACAAGCACTGCAAAAGAAACAAAAAATTTGAGGAATACGCCAAAAGTGAAGCGTATGTAGCCTTCTGCAAATAGCCTGTATAAGTACCTTGTCCAGTCTATGCTTGCAAGCATAGGTATGACACCATTTCCAATTGCATTTCCAAATGAGGTGCCGTGCTTCTCGATAAAGAACTCCGTGAAAAACCAGTTAACCCAGATAGGCACGATTATCCAGAACATCTCGGGCTCTTTGGCCGGGGCTGAGAATATCGAAAGCCAGTGCAGAAAAATGTGCCATAAAGCAAGAAAAGCTGCTGACAGAATACCAAAAAAGCTTATGCTTATCACCTCTTGCTTTTATTTTTATAGCCGAACAACAAAGTAATGTAGGTATTATAAAAGGTTTGTTGTCGGCTGTCTTGCCAACCACAACAAGACCTAATTATTTTTATGGTTGTCAATATTGAGAAGTATAAAAATATGTTGAATTTACAAACTAACTCCAAACTGCTTACTAGATTAAAACTTTTAATCAAAGCTAAAAATGTTCAAAAACCAAACTCCTGTAAGCTTAATTGCAGTATGTTTTCTTTTGTCTGCAAGGTCTTGAATTCAGGATCCAGCTTCAAGTATGGCATGTAATTGATGTATTTTTTCATTATAGGAACGCCCTTTTCTATCAGCGACGTTACATAATTGCCTGCTAAGTGTTCTGATATGTCAAGTTTTGCTGCTATATCCCTATAGGTGACGCTGTCTCTCTCTTCCTCGAGAGTGTAGATGACAAGAAATACCTCCTGTTCCCTTCTGTTAAGCCTTTTAACATCAAACTTGGTTGTTTTTGAGGTATACTCTCCAGATTCGGATAAACACATCTGAATCTGCTCAACCCTTTCACTCAATTTGTCAAGCTTTCTCTCAAGCTCGCATGTGTACTCGTAATTTGATGCTATTTCGTTCGTATTCTCATTAATTGCCTGTAAATGCTCCTCAAATTCTTGCCTGATTGACGCAAACTCGAATCTAAGCTTTTTATTAAGAACCCTTACCCTCAGATTGCTGACTCTATCTAGAAGTTTCCCAAAAATGTTAATCACCCCCAAATTTTTGGGTAAAATGCTTGTTTAAATAGGTTTTTATTTTCCTACGTGGGCCGTATGTATGATTTGGCTTTTGAGAGGTAATGCTTTTCCTTGCCTTGTTTCACCACGCCAACCTCGTCCATCTCCTCTATCTCTTCAAGAAGCCTGTAAAATGAGCTTTTTGAGCAAAGGTTCTGCTCATCAACCATAATCTCCTTAAGCTGCAAAGCAGAGATTTTTTCATATTTTCTTATATAGGATAATATGATGCCCTTAACATATTCCTTTGAATTTTTGGTGAGCCTTTTTATTATTTTTTCCCTCATTGAAGGCTGTTTATGCTCAAGAATTTCAAGCCTTTTTTCGATATGTGACAAATCAGCATGCGGCTCCCTACTCATGGTCTGCATAGGGTATTTATCAACTTGAACCTGCTGCTTCTTACCTAGTTCCTCGACTTTTTCATTTAGTTCTTTTATCCTTAACGTAATACTTTCAAATGAGTAGTAATAGTCTACAATGCGCCTTATGTCTTCTCTTGTTCTGGGCATGTAGGAAAGCTCTGCCTGCAGCCTCCTGATCATCTGGTCCTGCTCAATATTTCTTCTGTAGAAGTAGTTAAGCCATTGGAAAATGTTGGTTGTGTCACGCTTTACATTGGCAAATGATTTTTTCAGAAGTTCATTCATTTGTGTTAATTTTATTTCTACATTATCTTTATTTTTCCAGAACATAATGTTAAATTAAAGTCCAAATTATTTAAATCTTTTCTTTTTGGGACTAATTTGGGAATACTTTGGGACTAATTTGGGAATGTTTATAGTCAATAAATTTATATATTTGGGAATATAATGGGATAATCTTGGGAATGTAATAGGACTGGGAATGTATAAGATTATATTGATGCTGAAAGGTTAAATTAATAACAGAAAAAGTATCTTTATGCTGGAATAACAAAGATTAGATTACCAACAAAAATATTTTTTAGAAGTTATTTTTTAGAAGTTGGAGGACCAACTGCAGATTTAGGCTCTGGTTTAGCAAGATAAATAAAAAGGAAGTGACAACCAATTTTGCTTGGATTGAAGATAGATTAAGCAAAGACAGTGTAGGATACAAAAGAGAACAATATTTACTTTCAATATTGAAAAATAAGTTCACAAAATTTTACCCATGGAAAGTGAGAGTTTAAAATGAAAGAGATTAGCTCAAAATCAAAGTTGGCAGTGGTATTATCCTTGTTAGAGGGTTTTTACGAGCCAAAAGTGAGGCAGGAGCAGTATGTGATGGACAGCGAAATAGGAGCTTCTGTGCTTTGGAATGCCTATTTATTAGGGGATGTAGGGGGAAAGGCAATAGCGGACTTAGGCTGCGGTACAGGTATGCTTGGAATTGGGGGCTTGCTACTAGGTGCAAAGAAGGTATTCTTGGTGGATTCTGATGAAAAAGCTCTTGAAAGAGCCAAAAGTAACATTTCAAAGGTGAAAAGTGAGGGTTACGACCTAGGAAAAGCGGGATTTATCTGTACAGATATCCAAGAGCTCAAGATCAAGGCAGAGGTAGTGCTTCAGAATCCGCCTTTTGGAACAAAAAACACCCATGCAGATGCTATTTTCCTGAAAAAGGCCTTTGAAACAGCGCCTGTTGTGTATTCCTTCCATAAAAGTGAGACTAAGAGCTTTTTGGAACGATTTTCTGCCAAAAACAAGGCTATGATCACGCATATCTGGGACTTCGAGTTCCCTTTAAAGGCTACTTTCTCGTTTCATCGACGGCGAATCCACCGCATTAAAGTCAGCTGCCTAAGATTCGAGAGCCAAAAATAAGTTTTGTCGTCGGCAGATTTGCACTCATAAATAAAACTAGGCATCAAAAGGTTTTTAAATACGGTTAAAGTCCCTATCGTTAGATACAATGGAAATAAAAATTCTCGACGATAAAAAAAACAAGCTGATAATTGAGGTGAAGGGCGCTGACCACACATTATGCAATGCGCTAAAAGCAGAGCTGTGGAATGACAAGCATGTCAAGATTGCAACTTACAGCATAAGGCATCCGCAGATAAGCCTGCCACAGATGATAGTTGAGACTGATGGCGACGAAAGCCCTAAAAACGCCCTGATTAATGCAGTTGAACGATTGCACAAAACCAATGCCAGGTTCAAGAAAGAGTTTGCAGACTCAATAAGGTAATTTTTGCCCATAAACTTCGTCTAATTCTGATTTTATATATGAAAATAATACTTAGAATGCATCAAAAAGCTTATAAATTCATAGTGCCTAATCCTATTAATGTTCTTCCGAATCAAAAAAATCAAAGGCAAGGAGTATGCATATATAGTGGAAAATGAGTGGAAGAGGCGAGGCTGCAGGCAAAAAGTAAAAGGCTATATTGGAAGGGTCTACAGGCTTAAGCTAACCAACGATGTTAATTTCAAAGAGTACCGCAAGATAGAGGATATGCAAAGTTACGTTGAGGCGAATGAAAAAAATAAGATAATCCATGATTTAGCTGAGTGGGAGTTTTTTAAATTCGGAGTTAAAAAAGAAGAGTTCTCGATAGATGTGAACAGCGCAAAAGTTCAAAAAAAGAAAAAAAATGTTGCTTTATGGCTTAATGATGGGTGCATGTGCGGCAATACGCTAAAGAATCTTATTGAATTCAAAAGCGAGGGAGATGAGCAGTCAGACGGCTACAGGCTAGCAAGGGCTTTTGTTGAAGCCGGCATTAAAGTGCCGCAGGAGATTTTTGTTGGGATATATCAAAAACTATTTAAGTAAAGCTGCTTAAAGAATCTGATATGGTAAAACTGATAGGGCTGCTTTTAATTGTAAGCAGCCTGCTTTCATTGACTGCAGCAACCTGGATTGATTTGGAGTATGGCAGCAGCTCTCAGATTACCGGCAGTGTAATATCAAACATCATAAGCCAGCCAAAAATCCCCATTGGTATTCCTGATTATGCTGAAGCAATAGCTTTTTCATATTCAATTGTAAGCTTTATTATGGGGATCATATTTTTGACCAGGGTGTGATTCCATAACTTATATAAACGATTACCCTTACCGTCATTTATGCCTTCTAAATTCCCAAAGCACATCGCAATTATTCTTGACGGAAACAGAAGATACGCCAAAAAACTCGGAATGCAGCCATGGAAAGGGCATGAGTTTGGAATCAAAAAGCTGGAGCAGCTGCTGGGGTGGTGCAGGGACATTGGCATCAAAGAGCTTACTCTTTATTCATTCTCAACAGAAAATTTCAGCAGAACAAAACAGGAAAAAAACTTCCTGTTCAGCATATTTAAGAGAGAATTCAGTGACATGAGGTATAAGGAAAGCATATTCAAGAACAAGGTAAGGGTCAATGTTATTGGGAGGCTTGACATGTTCCCAAAAGACATAAAAAGATCCATGGAAAGAGTAATGGAAAAGACAAGAAAGCACAATAATTTTATTGTGAATTTTGCAATGGCTTATGGAGGCAGGCAGGAGATAGTTGACTCAGTTAAAAAAGTAGCAGCATTAATCAAAAACAATAAAATAAAACCAAACAATATAAATGAAAAAACAATAAAGGACAACCTTTACTTAAAAAGCGAGCCTGACGTGGTTATACGGCCGGGAGGGGAGGTAAGGACGAGCAATTTTCTTACATGGCAAAGTGTGTATTCAGAGTGGATATTCATCAATAAGCTGTGGCCGGAGTTCACAAAACAGGATTTAATCAAGTGCGTAGAGGAGTATAACAAAAGAGAAAGAAGGTTTGGTGAGTGAAATCAAAAATTATAAAAAGGTAATGATTACCGAAAATTGGTTCTGAGGTGCTTTTAATGGATCCTTATCAAATGTTTGATGCCCAGCTGAAAAATGCTGCCGATGAGTTCAAAAAAATCGACAAAAAAGAGATTGTAAGGGTAGTGAGCCATCTGGATGCTGACGGCATAAGCGCATGCTCTATTATGATCAAACTTTTGAATAATGACGACAGGAAGTATTCAATATCCATAGTGCAGCAGTTAAATGCAAATGTTCTGCAGCAGCTTGCCTCTGAACCCTATAACTGCTTTATATTTACAGATATAGGCTCTGGCGTGCTTAATGATGCCAAAGAACTGCTTAAAGGCAGGAAAGTTTTCATCCTTGACCACCACAGCGTAGAAAACATTGATGAGTTTGGGAATGTTGTGCTTGTAAATCCGCATACGTGCGGAATTGACGGCGGCAAGGAAATAAGCGGTGCAGGTGTTGTATTTAAGTTTGCGTGCGCTGTTGACAAAAACATGGAGGAGATTGCGCACATCGCGATTGTAGGGGCAATAGGTGATTTACAGGAGCAAAACGGGTTCTTGCGCCTGAATGATGAGATTCTCAGGATAGCGGTTGCGAAAGGCAAGATAAAGATTGTCAAGGGGCTTAGGATTTTTGGCACACAGACAAAGCCGTTGCACAAAGCACTTGAGTACTGCACAGACCCTTACATTCCTGGTGTGAGCGGCAGTGAAAGCGGCGCAATCCAGTTTCTTTCCCAGATAGGCATTGAGCCTAAAAGCGGTTCCGGATGGAAAAAAATAGTGCATCTTGATGAAGAAGAGATGAAGAAGCTGGTTACCGGCATAATTATGAAAAGGCTCAATGAGTCCAATCCCGATGATGTGCTTGGCAACTTGTATATACTGCCCCATGAAGAAGAGGAAAGCCCCACAAGGGATGCAAAAGAATTTGCAACCTTGCTTAATGCCTGCGGAAGGCTTGGAAGGGCTTCGCTCGGCATAGGGACCTGCCTTGGTGACAAGAGAATAAGGCAGCAGGCAATAAGAAGCTTAGGCGATTACAAGAAAGAGATTGTAAATGCCTTAAACTGGTATAACGAAAATAAGTTCAGCGATGATGTGTTCTGGGGCAGCGGATTTGTGATTATAAACGCCAAGTCAAATGTAATGTCAACAATGATAGGAACGCTTGCCTCAATATTGTCAAAATCAAACTTGATGACGAGCAACACTTTCATTCTTTCGATGGCGCAAGCACTAGACGGCAATACAAAAATTTCTTTAAGAACAACGAATAATGTGAATGGCGCTTTTG
>CAZFEZ010000039.1:0-7421 GCA_964518225.1 uncultured Methanosarcinales archaeon
AGCGCCTATGCCTGCAATTGAAAACATATAGCCATAGCCTTTTGCGCCGATATGGAAGTAATCCTTTGCAAAAACCGGAAGCAAAGTTGTATAAGGCAGCCCGACTGCAACCATAAGGAAGGAAAATAAAACGACAGTGAATATCACTTTATGGTTAAAGACATAAACAGCGCCCTCCTTAAGGCTCTTAAATAATGGTGTTTTATGATCCTTCACCTGCTTAGGGATTTTCATAATGTGAAGTGCCCATATTACTGCAAGAAAGCTGATTGCATTAAAAAGAAGCGCATATTTGACGCCCAGTGTCCCGACAATCAGCCCGCCAATGGCGGGGCCTAAAACTAAAGTGAGAGTGAGCGAGGCTCCGCTCAATGCAACCGCATTCACAATCATTTCCCTCGGAACAAGCTCGGGTATAAGAGACTGCCTTATGGGGAGATTAAAAGAATTTGCCACACCCTGCAGAACCCCTACCAGAATAAGCGGATAAACTGTCAGTTTTCCTGAAAAAGCCAAGAATACCAATATTAGCGAAAGCAGCATCGCCGTGCTTTGGGAGTACAGCATAAGTTTTCTTCGCTCGTATTTGTCAGCCAGAGCTCCTGCAATCAAAGTGAAAAAAAGTATTGGAAGCGACCTTGCCAGATTGAAGAGCCCGAGGTAAAAAGGCGAGTTGGTCAACTCGTACACGAGCCAGTTCAATGCCACAATCTCAAGGAAATCCCCGGTGCTTGATATGACAGCGCCTGTCCAGAGCAATCTGAAGTTTCTGTATTTCAAAGAGGAAAACATAGACCTAAATTTATATTCTTTTTTTTCTATGGCTGCGTCCATAAATAAAGCAATAAACGATTAATTTAAATAAGTTGCTGAATAAAAAATAAGCATGTTTAAAAATATTCAAAATTGCTTGGTTGGCTGAATGGACATTTTTGCACATGGCCTGTGGAGTTATGCAGTTTTCCACAAAAAGAAGTATGCTTGGCTGGCAGTTTTGTTTGGAGTACTGCCGGACATCCTTTCTTTTGGCATTCTGTTCATTATGAATTTGATTAATGGAGGCCTGAGGAGGGGCCCTCCTTCGTTAAGTTCGCTGCCTGACTGGCTTTTTGCTGCCTACAACATGACCCACAGCTTTGTGATATTCTTGCTGGTGTTTTTCACTGTATATGTGTTAACCAAAAAATGGTTTTGGCCTTTGACAGCTTGGGCGCTCCACATCCTGATTGACATACCTACCCATTCATTCAGGTTTTTCCCCACACCTTTTTTATGGCCAATAACCGGCTACAAGTTTGACGGAATAAGCTGGGCAACTCCTTGGTTTATGCTGCTGAATTACTCTGTTTTGCTGATAGCTTTTATTGTGATTGCCTATAACGGGCAAAAGAAAAAAGAATAAGGACAACAAGCTTTAAAAAATGAAAGAGTATACTAAGCTGCATGAGCCAAATAGAAAAATTAAGAGAAACATATGCCAATAAAAAGACAAAGATAGATGAGAGACTGCAGCAATTTGTAAAATTCTTTAACGAGCCTTATTCGTGGCACTGTATAGACAACGAGCTGAGGCTCATTCCATCTGAAGCCAAGGACGATCAGAGATTATTTGAGGAGCTTGCCTTCTGCATATTCACGGCAAACACGAGCGCTGAGATGGGTGCGAGAGCAGTTGATGCTGTAAGAAATGTCCTGATAGACGGCAGCGCAGATGAAATGACAAGAAGGCTGGAGGGGGTTTATCGTTTCAAGAACGTAAGGCCCGCCCACATAATCCACACAAGAAGCTACCTAAAGGATTCTTTAAATTTCAAGTTAAAAGACAAAATAAAATCCTTTAAAGATAAAAATGAGCTGAGGGATTTTTTTGCATTGAACAAAGGCATCAAGGGTCTTGGATACAAAGAAGCGTCTCACTTCCTGAGGAACATTGGATTTAGTGGATATGCAATCCTTGACAAGCACATAATAAACTCCCTTCATGAGTTTGGCATATTGAAAACAAATGACAGGCCGAAAAATGCAAAGGAATACCTTGAAATTGAGCAAAAATTCATAAATTTCTCAAAACAAGTTGGAATTGACATGGATGAGCTTGATTTACTGCTCTGGAGCAGGAAGAATGGAAGGATTTTGAAATAGAACCATGCAAAAAAAAGAACTGGATTATCTGAATATATTAAAGGCCACCGGGCAGATACCTTTCAATGTGGGCAAAAAGCTATTGATAGATTTCCTGCAAGGCAACTCAAACAATGAATCAATCAAGAAAAATAGGCTGGACAGGCAAGAATTGTTTGGATATTTCTCGCTTTACCCAAGGCAAGAGATTGAAGATTTGGTTGAGAACCTGCTTCTTAACGGCCTTATTGAATATGTTCAATTGAAGGACAATAGGTTCATCAAAGTAATTTCATTGACAGATAAAGGAAAAATCGAGCTAGTTGAGCCGAGCCTGCACACTAAAAAGCTTTCCAGCAGATTTTCGACAAAAGAAACCAGGATTACGGCACAAGACCGCATAATCTTTGATTCATTCGATTTCTTCCTGAAGGGATACAATGAAGAGCAGAAAAAGGCAGTAACCAGTATTAACGGCAAAATTCTTTGTGTTGCGGGCGCCGGGTCAGGAAAGACCGCAGTCCTGACCAAAAGAATAGAATTCCTGACCACCTTTAAATCAGAAGTGCCGGAAAAGATACTTGCAGTAACATTTACAAGAAAAGCAAGGGCTGAAATGGCATCCAGGCTTTCGAAATCACAATACTGCAGGGGGGTTATGGTTGAAACATTTAACTCGTTCTGCGAGAGAATAATAAAAAAGCACAATGATTTAATCTACAGCAAGCCTACAAGAGTTGTTTCTTATGGTGAAAAAATAAAAATTTTCAAGACGGCCTTGAAAGAAAGCAACATTGATGCTGGATTTGCCATAGAGCAATATTTCTCGGCCGGCCAAAGACGGGAAAAAACAAATGAAGAACTTTTGGCGTTGCTGATGAATGACTGCTACAGCGTCATTGAGCTTTACAAAATCAACAACAAAAGCCTTGAGGAGCTAAGGGAACATGCAATAAACAGCCAATTAGTTGAGCAGAAAAATATTGAGATGGTGTTTAAATTATGCTTACACATAGATAAATTCATGAAAACAAATGGTTTAAGAGACTACTCTGACCAGATAGTGAATTGCATAGATTTTTTCAAAAGGAACAGGGAGATTGTCCCGCATTTCGACCATGTGATGGTTGATGAATTTCAGGATGTCAATTCGTCCCAGATAGCGCTTCTTGATCTGCTGAATCCGAGAAACTTGTTCTGCGTCGGCGATCCCAGGCAGTCAATTTTCGGTTGGAGAGGCTCAAAAATAGGGTATATCCTGAATTTTGAAGAAAAATACCCTGATTGCGAAATCATAACATTAAGCACGAATTACCGCTCGTCAAGGCAGATTGTAAGCCTGATAAACAAATCCATTGAAAGCTCAAGGCTGCCTGAGCTAAAGAATTTCAGGGAGCATGATGCGGATCTTCATCTTGTAAATCTTGAATCAGAGGAGCAGGAAGCCAATTTTATTGTTTCAAAAATAATTGAGCTTAATATACCAAGAAATGAAATTTTTGTGCTTGCAAGAACCAACAGGATCATCAGAGAGATATCCCAGAGAATGAAATTAAGGGGCATAAAACACCTTGTGAAGACCGAAGAAACAAGCAGGGAAGAAGCGGCTGCAATAGATGAAGTGACCCTTGCAACTGTCCATTCTATAAAGGGACTTGAGGCAGACACTGTTTTTGTTGTCGGATGCACGGGCATCAACTTTCCGTGCAAGGCATCTGACCATCCGATAGTTGAGCTTGTAAGAATTGATGATTATGACAAGGAAGAGGAAGAAAGGAGGCTCTTCTATGTGGCATTAAGCAGGGCAAAGAACAGCCTTTATCTGACATATAGCGGAAAAAATCCTACAAGGTTCATCAATCAAAAAATGCTCGAAATGCTGAGCAGCCAAATGACCCATCCAAATATAACAGATTATGAATCTGCGGGCAATCTTCAATCAAATGAGCCAGACAAGCTTGCAAGGCTTAAGCTGTGGAGAAGGGAGATGTCTCAGAAATTAAACCTGCCCGCGTATGTCATAATGCACGACAGGACTTTATTGGAGATAATCGAGATGAATCCTATTGATGTTGAAGATTTGAAAAATGTAAGGGGGATCGGGCAAGTGAAGCTGGAGAGATACGGCAATGAGATAATTAAGGTTCTGAATGGCGGAAAATGAAAATCAAAAACATTGACAAAATAATAATATTACTCAAGCAAGAAGTGAAAAGTTTTGTGAATCCTGTTGTTTCCAAGATTGGAGGGATACAGAAAAACCCTTTCAAAGTTCTTATTTCCTGCATTCTAAGCTTAAGAACCCAGGACAAAACCACAGGACCTGTTGCATTAAAATTACTTCAAACTGCAGACACGCCAGAAAAAATTGCTAAAATGCCATTAAAAAGATTGCAGAAGATAGTTAAACCGGTCAATTATTACATTACCAAATCCAAGCGGATAAAAGAAATATCAAAAATTTTGATTAAAGAGTATAAAGGAAAAGTGCCGGATACCTTTGAAGAATTGATGAAATTGAAAGGGGTTGGCAAAAAGACTGCTGCAATAACCATGGTATACGGCCATCAAAAAGTGGGTTATATACCTGTAGATGTCCACGTTCACGTAATCTCTAACAGGCTGGGCTGGGTAAAAACCAAAAATGCCGAGCAGACAATGGATGAGTTAATGAAAAAAAAAAAAAAAAAATACTGGCATGATTTAAATGATTTGATGGTATTGCATGGGCAGAATGTTTGCATTACCTTGTCCCCATTTTGCTCTAAATGCGAGATAAAGCAGTATTGCCCGAGAACTGGAGTGACCAAAAGCCGCTGATTTTTAGAAAATTATATATACTTCTATAGAAATAAAACGTCATGCGTAAAAGATTTAAAATTGCCTTCTTTGAGCTTGAGCCTTGGGAAAAAGAATATTTTGCAAAGAACTTAAGAAATTGTGAGATGCAGTTTATTGATGCTCATTTAAATGAGGATAACATAAGCCAGATAAAAGATGCAGATGCGATCGGAATCTTTGTTTATTCTGCCGTTAACAAAAAAGTATTGGGCGATCTTCCGAATCTTAGATTAGTAGTTACTTTATCGACAGGATTTGACCATATTGATTTAAATGAATGCAAAAAAAGAAAAATAGCAGTTTGCAATGTCCCGAATTACGGCGAGAACACAGTTGCAGAGCATACTTTCGCATTAATCCTGAATTTGACCAGGAAGGTACATAAAGCCCTTGATAGAACTAAAAAGGGGGATTTTACTTTGGATGGCTTGAGGGGCATCGACCTGCAGGGCAAAACTCTGGGAGTTGTGGGAACTGGAGGCATCGGCCGGCATGTGATAAGGATTGCAAAAGGTTTTGAGATGGAGGTAATTGCTTTTGACAAGTATAAAATTCCGAGATTGGCAGAAAATCTTGGGTTCAGGTACGTAACCTTTGACAGTTTGCTGAAAAAATCTGATATTGTAACTCTTCACGTGCCTTACAACAAATCAACCCACCACCTTATCAACAATAACTCTATTTCAAAAATGAAAAAAGGAGCCATTATTATTAACACTGCAAGGGGCGGCATAATTGAAACAGCTGCCCTGCTTAAGGCTGTAAAATCCGGAAAAATTGCAGGGGCCGGGCTTGATGTTATCGAGGAGGAATGCTTTATCAGGGAGGAAAAGCAGATATTGTCCCAGCATTTTCTTAAGGAATGCGACTTAAAGACAGTCCTTCAAAATCATATGCTTTTAAAGCAGGAAAATGTTATGATAACCCCGCATAACGCGTTTAACAGCTGGGAAGCCCTGCACAGGATTCTTGACACAACAATTTTGAACGTCAAATCGTTCTTGAAGAAAAAAACGATTAATGTAGTAAGGTAATTAAATTCCAACTCCTTGGAAAATCACCTGGTAGATTAGATAAGCGTTAAAACCTAGGATTACTATTGAAAAGATAACTGCAAATACATTTGTGATTTTCTTATTTACCAGTTCTTTCATAATATCCTTATTTGAAGTGTAAATAATCAAGGGTACCAAAGGCAGTGGAATAAGCAAGCTTAATGCGACTTGGCTTAAAACAAGTATTTTTAACGGCTCTATCCCAAGTATAATTGCAATAGTGACTGGTATGATATTAATGAACCTTGTTATAATCCTTCTTAGCCATAGCGGTATTCTGAATCCGGTTAAGCCGTCCATAACTGATTGCCCCGCTAATGTTCCTGTAACTGAAGAAGAAATGCCAGATGAAAGCAATGCCAATGCAAACACAAATGCAGCAAAATTTCCAAATAAAGGTATTAAGGTTGTGTATGCTTGGTCAAGCGTTGCTACAGTTATTCCAGCTTTATAAAAAGCAGCTGCTGACATAATTATAATCGCTGCATTAATTAAACCCGCAATAGTCAAGGAAACTACATTGTCTATTAAATGGTATTTTAAAGTTTTTAGCTTACTTCCGAAATTTGCATTAATCATCTTATTTTTAATGAGCCACGAATGCACAAACAAAGCATGAGGCATTACAGTTGCTCCAATAATGCCAACTGCAATCAAAGCGCTTTCTTTTGTCAATATGGGCTTTACAGAATGAACAAGAATAGAGGTCATATCTGGCTTTGTTATAAAAAGTTCATACACATAACCAAGACCTATTATTGATACAAAAATTATGAAAGATTGCTCTAAAGTCCTAAATTTTTTCTGTGTTAGCAATAATATAATCAAGACATCAGCAACTGCAATATAAGTTCCAAAAAGTAAAGGAATTCCAAATAATAGGTTTAAAGCCACAACTATTCCCAAGAATTCTGCCAAATCAGTTGCTAAAATTGCAATCTCTGCCAAAATCCAATAAGAAAGCACAAGCCATTTCTTCTTCAGTTTTTCCTTGACTAGTTCTGGCAAAGAATAGCCTGCAATTCCAAGTTTGCCGGATAAATATTGAAAGAGCATTGCCATTCCAGAAGCAAGCCACACAACCCAAAGCAAATCGTAATTAAAAGTAGCTCCTCCGCTAATGTCAGTGCCCCAGTTGCCAGGATCCATATAAGCAGTACTTACAATCAATCCAGAACCCATAAATGCAAGTAGTTTTCTGTCAGAAAATATTTTAAAGTAATCAAGGAATTTTTTAAAAGCCATTTTATTTTAACCTAAAACCAAGAATCCAGTCAGGTACATTATCAAAAGGCCTGTCAAGAATCCAAGTACATTTGTTATTGTAAACAAGGATATCCATCTTCCTCTTGCCATGTAATGCATTATATCATATGAAACATCAAAAATTGCGCCTGCCCCTAT
>CAZFEZ010000040.1:0-7298 GCA_964518225.1 uncultured Methanosarcinales archaeon
TCAAAACTGCTTATTTTGCCCATAGTTTTCCTTTTTCATGCAATTCCAGCAGAAAGCGCCCAATAATGTAGCCTGCAATTGCGCCAAACACCACATCGCTCAAAAAATGCACTCGAAGATATATTCTGCTGAACCCTACTAAAACAGCAAATGCTACCCAGAAAATCTTTTGTTTTGGCAAGTTCCTTATTAGCGCCGGCAGCAGAGAAAAGGCCACTATGGAATGTATGCTTGGAAATGAATAATCCGGTATGCTTGTGAACGGAAACGGCAGTGTTGCCAATGGCCTTGGCCTTGCCACAGTTAATTTTAATGCGAAAGCAATGGCAAAGGATAAAAAAAACGCCGCCAAAAGCAGGTAAATCAGTCTTTTGTCTTTTTTGTATGACATAAAAGAAGGAATGGCAATCATAACAAACAGGACAATCCAGAAAGGCGATACTATGTGCATGACTGGGTCAAAAAAAATAAAAGTCATATTGGTAAAGAACATGTTTACTTCATCGTCAAGACTGTAGGAAATTAGAAAAAGCGCTGCACCAATTATCAGAAGCAACCCTTTATTTATTTTTTCCATTTTATACCGCATCATTTTTAATGGTTAAGCCGGAGATTTTCTTATTCGGCCATATTTTGCAGCCAGGTTTTACAATGACATTTTTTGCCTTGACATTGTCTGCTATCACAGAAGCTGAGATTTTGCCATTAAAATAAACATTTTCCCCTATAACAGATCCTTCTACCATAGAGTTTGCGTCAATAAACGTTTTGTCCATTACAATTGAATTTTTGACTGTTCCTTTTATAATGCAGCTATTCCCTATGCTTGAATTTTTCAAATTGCCCTCTATTTTTGAATTCTTGCCGATGATATTTTCATTTTTCCTAAGCGCCTTATCTGCCTTCAGCAAATCCAGAGGGTAAACAATCGGAAGCCATTGGGTTGCCGTCACACAGTATACCTTCTCATCTTTAGATAATGATTTCAATGCGTCCGGAAATTCGTATTCGTTCCTCTTTGATTTTTTTATCTTGTTCAGATGCGAAAATATTTTCTTGTCAAGGGCGTAAAAAGCCGTGTTTATTAAATCAGACACGAATCTCTCGGGCTTTTCAACAAAATCAGCAAGAACTCCATTATTTTGTAGGACTACCCCAAAACTTTTCCAATTTTTCGTTTTATTGACTAAGATCGAATATGTGTGCTTGACAGCAGCTCTTACATCTTTTTCGGAGTATATATCATCTCCGGCCATCAGAATAAACCTGTCTTTTATGTAGGGTTCAGCAAGCAGTGCGGCATGGCCGGTCCCAAGCTGCTGTTTTTGCTCGACGTACCTGATTTTAATGTTTTTATACCTGCTGCCTATATGTTTTTTTATTGAATTTTTCCTGTAGCCGACTATAATTATTGCCTCGTCGGCAATATTATTCAGATTTTCCAGGTTATGCTCCAGCAGTGTTTTGTTGGCAACTTTGAGCAATGGCTTTGGCCTTGTAAGGGTCAAGGGGTATGTCCTAGTTGATTTCCCTGCTGCCAGTATTACCGCTTGCATTTTAGAGAATGCCCAGATTTATAGATTTGCATCTTTCCCTGATTGGCCCTTCTTTGAATAGTTTTTTTAATAAATCTTCCGGAACTAAAAATTTTCTTTGGTCTAGTGCGAATATTTTACTGGATTTAATCACTGTTTTTTTGTGCGCTTTCCTGAATTGCCCAACATGATGCGTTAATTTTATTGGCGGCCCTTCAAGCTCGACAGTTTTTGGCAACGGCTTTTTGTCAAAAACGAAATAAAAGACCGCATTATTTTTTTTATCCCATTCCCATCCGGTTTTTATTGTTTTGAAGCTGTTTTTATCCAAATTCTCCCTTATAGATTCGTAAATCTTCAGGAGCTTTCCCCCGACAACATCAGTTTTGTCTTCTAACTGCTTAACTTCAACCTTCACCAGTTTCTTATTATTTTTTTCTTTCAGGAATACTGAATCTATGCTTTTGCTTATAAAAAAATCTGCTGACGGATTTCTTAAGAATTCCCTGGCCGCTTTTTTGAAAGCCTCGAATTTTTCATCGCTCAATGCGGCTGCGGCGTTCCTGTCCCTCTGCACCGGGTCTATAACAACTAACGGCGACACAAGCTTGGAGGTATTGACAAGCTTAAAAACATCCTTGCCCCTATAGTACCTACCGGCGTCGATTACAACTTTTCCGTTCCATTTTGCCGCATTTTTCATCAAATTCAGAAAAGAGCCGTAATAAACTGCAAGAATCTCGCATATGTATCCTGAAAACCCCCTTATGTAGCTTTCTGCGCCGTAGACATTCTGGGCTTGGCAAAACTGCTTCGTCAGCTTGATTTCATTGATTAGCCTCTTGTGCTTCAGGACCCATTTTGAATGCAAAGGGCTTACATCAGTTATGTTTTTTGCCTGCTCAGCCTTTTGAATCCTGAGTATCGGAACAACCTCAAATGTAAACTGGTTTTGTTTTATCTGGAAGTAGTCCCTTGAGCCGTGCAGCCTCGAAACATTCTTGAATTTTTTTTTCAGGACTTTTTCCAGAATATCTGACAAGTTGCCGCTTTTGCCCTTGAATTTTTTGTAGTCAAAAACAGCGAATATATCGGCATCAAATGTCTTAAGCCACGTTCCTTTTGCCCCGGAGCCTCCCAGGATTGCCTTAATATTTTTTTGCCTCTTGTTGATTTTTTTAATTATTAATTCCACTCTTTCAAATATTTCCTTCTCGTAATTCCTGTCAGGCTGTATTTCCCCAAGCGCTTCATCTAATATTGCTTTGATGTTTTTCATAGGATAAAACAAAGCTGAGATTTATAAAAAGGTTTGGATTTTTAGAATCAGTTATTGTTTTCCCTTGCCACCTTGACAGCGCTCACAACCTTGTCATTCTGCTCAAGCTTCATTATCCTTACTCCCTGGGTATTCCTTCCGATGACAGAAATATCGCTTGCAGGCACCCTTATTATGATTCCGTCCTTGCTTATGAAGATAATGTCGTCATTGTCTGTTACCGGGCAGATTGAAACAATCTTGCCGTTTCTTTCGCTGCACTGCATGTTTATTACACCGGAGCCGCCCCTGTTGATAAGCCTGTATTCAGATATTGGGGTTCTTTTTCCATAGCCGTTTTCTGTTACGCTGAGCAGTGTCTTTTCGTCAGAAGCTACAACCATGCCGATAACCCCATCATTGTCTTTTAAGCTTATTCCCCTAACCCCCTGGGAAGACCTTCCGGTCGGCCTTACATTCCGCTCCTCGAACCTTACGGCAATTCCGTCTTTGGTTGCCAGAATAATCTGCTGGTTTCCGTCTGTCAGCTCAACATTAATCAGCTCATCTCCCTGCTCCAGAGTTATTGCTACGATTCCGTGCCTTCTCGGATTGCTGTAAGCCATAAGCTCTGTTTTCTTTATGGTGCCTTTTTTAGTAGACATAATGAGGTAATGCTGATTGTCAAAATTTCTTACAGGCACAAATGCAGTAACCGTTTCGTCGTTTCCCAGCTCAAGCACATTTACAATGGCTTTGCCTCTTGCCTGCCTGCTGGCCTCGGGAATGCTGTAAACCTTGAGCCAATGAACCTTTCCTTTGTTTGTAAAGAACAGGATATATGAGTGCGTGCTTGCAACAAAAATGTCCTTCACTATGTCTTCATCTTTGGTTGTGGTTGCAATAACCCCTTTACCGCCGCGGTGCTGGAGCTTGTATGTCTGCAGAGGCAGTCTCTTTATATAGCCTGAGTTTGTTATTGTTATCGCCATTTCCTCGTCTTTTATCAAATCCTCTGTTTCCAGCTCAGCGCTCTCCAGCTCTACAATTTGGGTTCTCCTTGAATCTTTGTATTTTTCTTTCAGCTCGCTCAGTTCTTTCTTGATAAGCTCAAGTATTCTTTTGGGGTTTGAAAGAATTGATTTCAATTCTTCAATAAGCTTCAGCAAATCAGCATGCTCCTGCCTTATCTTTTCCTGCTCAAGTGATGTAAGCCTTTGCAGCCTCATTTCGAGTATTGCCGTGGCCTGCTCGTTAGTCAGGTTAAAATTAGCAGTTAAAGCGTTCCTGGCGCTCTCTACTGATTTGCTTTCCTTGATCAGCTTGATAATATTGTTTATGTTGCCCAACGCTACAATAAGGCCTTCAAGAATGTGCGCTCTTGTCTGCGCCTTGTTTAAGTCAAATAGTGTCCGTTTTCTCACTACCTCTTTTCTATGCTCAATATAATAATGCACCAGCTGATTGATGTTTAGGACTTTTGGCTCGTTGTTTACAAGGGCAAGCATTATAACCCCGAATGTTGTCTGCATTCTTGTATGCTGGAATAACTGATTAAGAACAACGTTTACATCGGCATCTTTCTTTAGCTCAATTACAATTCGTATTCCGTGCCTGTCGGACTCGTCTCTTAAATCTGAAATTCCGATAACCTTTTTATCACGGACCAGATCAGCCATCTCCTCCAAAAGCTCTGATTTGTTAACCATGTATGGTATCTCATTTACTATAATGATGCTCCTGTTCTTGTCCTGCTCTAAGCTTGTTTTGGCTCTTACTAGAAGTTTACCCCTTCCCGTTGAATATGCCTCCCTGATTCCGTTTCTGCCGCAGATTAATGCCCCTGTCGGAAAATCCGGGCCCTGGATTGTATGCATAATCTCTTCTACGCTTAAGTCGGGATTGTCTATCTGCTTTATTACCGCATCAATCACTTCCTGGATATTGTGAGGAGGCAGGTTGGTTGCCATGCCAACTGCGATTCCTGAGCTCCCATTGATTAGCAGATTAGGAAGTTTTGAAGGAAGGACAATCGGCTCTGTTGTGCTGCTGTCAAAATTTGGCGCAAACTTTACTGTTTTCTTGTCAATATCCCCAAGCATTTCTTCTGCAAGTTTAGTCAATCGGCATTCGGTGTACCTCATTGCTGCAGCAGGGTCGCCGTCAATGCTTCCAAAATTCCCCTGCCCGTCAACTAACTGGTACCTCATAGAAAAATCCTGGGCTAAACGAACTAAGGTATCGTAAATGGCAGCGTCTCCATGAGGATGAAAACGGGCCATGCAATTTCCCACAACATTAGCGGATTTCTTGAAAGGTTTATCATGAGTTAGTCCAATTTCCCACATTGTGAACAAAACCCTACGATGTACTGGTTTTAGTCCATCTCTAACATCGGGCAGAGCCCTGCCGACAATAACACTCATAGAATAATCAAGATAGCTCTGCTTCATCTCATCCTGGATGATTCTAGGTATTATTTTTGTGCCTAATTTTTGCCCTGATTCTTCTGTCATTTTTTAAAGAATTTCATAAATGCTTTATCGTCGATAATTTGGTTGTTTTATTGATTTATAAGGGTTATGTTTTCATATTTCTTTCTATATTGAAATTTTCTATATGGAAAAGAAACTAAATCCTTTTGATAATTGCCTTATTGACTGCCATATTAAGCCCGCAGTAAACGCATTTCTTTCTCTTTCCGGAAAGAAAACTATCCTTGCTTTGGTACTTCATCCTGTTCTTGCATTTCGGGCATTGTAAAAGAAACATTTTAAGGAATTACTTTAATGCTGATTAATGTTTTATTTAATGAATTATTGATTTCCAGCTGCCTCTTTTCTGTTTTCCGGATGCAGCATTTCCTCAACCATTTTATCGGCTTTAGCTTCCATCTCGGGAGTTGATTTTATCCCTTTGGTATTCTTTTGGCTTTTATGCGGCCTATGGGGCTTTTCCTGCGCTTTTTCTTCTTCTGCGGCGACGGGAACTTGCGTAGCGCCAGCCTTTTCCTGAGTGCTTGGCTGGACAATTTCTTGATTCTGCTCATTTTCTTGTACTGTTCCCAGCTCTGAATCAACAACTTCAAGATCACCTAGCTTTTCTTTTTCTGAGCCGGGAGTTTCAGGGGAAACTTTCTCTTCAGGCTTTGCCTCATAAGGTTCCAGTGGGATTTCAAAATCCTCTTCTGACTTATCCAGCGCATCAATTTCTTTTTTTATTCTTTCGTCTTCTTTTTTCAGGTCTTCGGCGCTTTTGCGCTGATCCTCTTTTATTCTGATGACTTCCTCCTCTTTTTCCTTTATCGCCTTGGCTATGCTGCCGAAATCCTTGAACTGGTCTTTGAGCTTTTCCTCTGTTAATTCAAAATATTTGAAAAACTTGTCAGTCAGCTTTATCAGATTGGTTCTGCTGTGCTTTTGCCTTGTGATATAGCCGGACTGCTCCAGCTCGAGAAGGTGGTCATAAGCCTTGTTTGTCCTTAATTTTATCAGATCGGACTGTAGGATCGGGTATTTGAATGCTACGACTGCAAGCGTCTCAAGTATGCTTTTTGTCAGCTCTGTCTCTGTCACTATCTTCCTCACCATTGGAATGAAATGGTCCCTCACCGTAAACTTCCAGAATTCGCCTTCTTCAACAAGCATTAAGCTGGATTGCTTCTCATCGTATTCCTTTCTCAGCTCCTGCAGGGCTGCAAGCAATTCTTCCCTGGTTGAGCGGCAGAGCTTGCCCATCTCGTCCAGGCTTATTCTGTGCCCTGTTGAAAAAAGAACTGCCTCTGCCTTGCTTTTCACGCTTGCTTTTTTGAGCTCTGCCATCATGCCAAACTGTAAATCTCGCCTTCTTTTTTAACCTTGTTTTCTTTTAGCAGCTTTTCAACAAAAATTTCCAGCTCTTTTTGGTGAACCCCAGTTACTTTAGAAAGCTGCTCTAAATCAAGTTTGCCGATACTTAAGGAAATGGTTATTGCGTTGTTGATTATTGCGTTCATATTCTGCTTTATGAAGTCGTTCTCGGCCTTAAGCTGCTTAACAACCATATCAACATTGTGGAGTCTGGCCTGAAGATCGTTAAGAAAGCGTGAAATCTCCGGGTTTGTCATTACCAGATGCTCTGGCTTCAGCACTTCCATGGAAGAAGGCATGTACTCAAAGCAAAAACTGATTAGTTTCTTTGTGCCCTTTATGACCAAGTCCAGCTCGACAAATTTTGTCCAGAGTTTGCCCTCCTCTTTTAATTCTGAGTAATACTCATCGAGAACGACCAGATCAGGATCTTTTTTAATGTGCTCTGTGTACTCTTTTATAGAATTTTCCACGTGTTCTTTGGGCTTGCCCAGTATCTCTATTATGGTCTTGCACCTTATATGGGCATGCTCGCCTTGTTTCTCTGCCTCTCCCATACTTTTCCAGAAACTAATTATGTTTATAAAGGTTTTTAACACCAGTTCAATCAGCGAAACCTATTTATATGCAGCATCATGAGCCGGAAAGCATGAAAAA
>CAZFEZ010000041.1:0-7235 GCA_964518225.1 uncultured Methanosarcinales archaeon
AAACTTATTCTTTTGCACTTCTATAAACCCAATATCCTGCTTTCTTTCCAATAACCCTAACGTTTCCAAAAACTTCCTCCATTTTCCTGCTCAACGTTTTCCCGCCTTTGTTGTGGCGAGCAACTAATTGGAGGCTTCCGTTATTTTTTAAATGGTTTTTTGCTTCTTCAATTAACCTGAAACAAAGCTCTTTCCCCGCTGTTTGCGGAGGATTTGACAGTATGGCATCAAAATCTTTCTGATTAATTTTCTGATACAAATTCCCTTGGTATACCTCAGCCTTTACATCATTTAATTTTATATTTTTCCTTGCCAACATAACTGCCCGCTCATTGACATCACCCATCACAACATCTGCATTGAATAATTTAGCTGCAGCAATTCCAAGAATCCCAATTCCGCATCCTATGTCAAGGACTTTGCTGTTTTTATCGACAATCATATTTTCCGCCAGCACCAATGTCCCTTTGTCAATCTTATCCTTGGAAAAAACCCCGGATGCAGTATAGAACTCGAACTCATTATTCATTATTTTTTGCTTTATCTTTTTTACATTAAGCGATGATTTCTGCTTTTCAGAATAATAGTGCTCCATTTTAATTTTTTGAATTTTATGATTTTATTGTGTTTTGTTTTTAATGTTTTTAGTTAATGTATTAATTTCATTTTGTGCTTTCAGCCTTTGACAATAAGGCACTTTCAATGGATAAATTTTTAAAAATCAAAGTCTATGCTTCTTCCTGTTTCATTATATTATACAGGTTGTATAAAATCCTGTCAACCCCCTTCACAAGATCAAATCCTTTTCCTTCCACAACAATGCAGTTATTGTTGTAATAAGCCCTGAATCTTTCAGACTCTTTTATGTAAAGAACAAGATTGGCCGTATCATCGCAAGTTACAATCGGCCTTGTCTTGCACGGCTCTGTCTCATTCCGGTCGCATGCAGCAACTGGCTTTTTTTCAAAAACTTTTGACATGTGGGTATTGAAGTCCGCAACAGCCAATGCCACATAAGAAAGCTCGTTTCCTGTGGGATTGAACGTAACGAAGAATTCGCTTTGGTTATTAAAAAGATCGTAATTAAGATTACCTTCTATGGGAATTTCCCCCAGATCTCTTGGCGAGTAACGCAATGCCATGCTGTATATTTTTGTGCCTTTTGGAGATATGAGCTGCGTATACCATAGGCTGTCAAAGGTCACAAAACTGTAAACTTCATTGTAAACATACCCCTGCTCGGGCTTGAGCTTTCCCTTCAAGTTCAAGACGTGCAGCTCTTCTAAAGTCTTCGGCTGCTGCTTACTGAAAGTTACGTAAGCAAATACAGAAACAAACAATAAAACAACGGCCACTATGCTGATAACCAGGATCTTGTCAGAGGATTTTTTGGGCTCTTCAGAAGCGCTGCTTTTGTTGGACTCTTCCACTTTCCGGTCAAATTCCCTGACATCCGGCTCAATCTCTTTCTTCAGCTTGTCGTACTCTACGTTGTCTATTATGCCAGACTCCTTGCTGCCTTCCAATATTCCAAGCTTTTTTCTTGGGTCCATTATTTCATAACTCCAAGGATTGCGTACAACAGCCTATCCTTTATCCTTATAAAGTCCTGATTTGACGCAGCCTCTGCAATAATGCAGTCATTTTCATAGTGTATATTTGTTGAGTTCCCGTATCTGAAGAACACAACAGGAACATTCTGTGTTGCGCCGCTGCAGGTTATGACTGGCAGATTGAATGTGGTATTTGTTGTAAAACCTTTTCTAAGATAGATATTATATGCTGATAATGTCAGCTCCATCTGATGGTGCGCCAGCGCAATAGATTCCCTGTATGTGCTGTTGAAATCGTAAGTGGCGTCTATCTCAAACTTGTTTTGGAGCCTGCCGGAGAAATCACTGGGAACGGAAATGCTTTCGACTTCGGCCGGCAAAAAACTGAAAGCTGCGTTATTCCCGTTTATTTTTGCCTCAATATAGTCTGTGTACCTGACAAACTTTAATCCGCTGTCTTTTATGACCTCGCTTTTTGGCCCAAAATCCAAAAAAACGAAGCTGACAGACGTGCCTACCATTATGAAGACTATAAACAGTATCAAGCCCCATCTTTTCTTCTCTTTGCCCTCATTCATAAAAGCTGTGGATAAAGCCGGTTATTTAAAGGTTTTTCTCAATCGCGCCAGATGCATTTCAAGGAATAGAAATATTTAAATAGTAATATATCGTTACCGATATATCGGAGGCGATACAGGATGATGTCAGGCTACTTAAGGCTGATTGTAATGAAGACCCTGTCAAACAGAAAGCTTTCAGGCTATGATCTCATAAAACAGATAGAAAAGGACACTGGCACGTGGAAGCCGAGCTTTGGCTCAATATATCCCCTTCTCGAAAAATTACTGAAGGAAAGGCTTGTTGAAGTTGAAGCGCAGGGCAGGAAAAAACTTTATTTTTTGACAGCCAAGGGCAAAGTGTACCTCGGAACGGCCAGCAAAAGCAAAAACATCATTGTGGACAAGATGATTGCCACATGGAAAGTGTTCGGCAGGATAACCGACAAAAGGGAGATGGGATTTATGCTTGAAGTGTTCAACAGCCTGAAGAAAGGCCAGCTTCCGTTCAAGGAGTTAAACCCCGAGCTTAACCAGTTCAGGGCGACAGTTTTTGAGGTTTATTCAAGAGGCAAAGACAGGAAGAGGATTAAGGCCATTTTAAAAGGCGCTATTAAAAAACTTATGTTAATAAGATGAAGAAATCCGTCATAAAACTGGAGAATGTCTGGAAAGTTTACAGGATGGGCGACGTAGAAGTCAATGCCCTGCAGGGGCTTAGCCTTGACGTGAAAGATGGCGAGTTTCTTGCAATAATGGGCCCGTCGGGCTCTGGAAAATCAACTGCCGTCAACATGATCGGCTGCCTGGATGTCCCAACAAAAGGCAGGATACTGCTTGACGGCCATGACATCTCAAAATTAAGCGAGTCGGAGCTTGCGCAGATTAGGGGCAAAAAGATAGGCTTTATATTCCAGCAGTTCAACCTGATTCCGACATTAACTGCACTTGAAAATGTTGCCTTGCCGATTGTATTCCAGTCTGTTGACAGGGAAACAAGACTAAGTAAGTCTACAGAATTACTGAAGATTGTTGAACTTGGAGACAGAATGCACCACAAGCCTGCAGAGCTGTCTGGAGGCCAGCAGCAAAGGGTTGCAATAGCGCGCTCTTTGGCCAACGACCCTGAAGTCATTTTAGCTGACGAGCCTACCGGAAACCTTGATTCAAGCACAGGAGAGACTGTCATGAAGTTTCTGCAGAACCTCAACAGAAAGGAAGGCAAAACAATAATTATGGTGACGCATGACAATAATGTGGCACGGCATGCTGACAGGATTGAGCTGCTTAAGGACGGGAAGGCCATAAAATCGTTTAATAACAGGAAAGGTGATTAAAATGAAAAAGCTAATTGTTTTTGTTTTGTTTATGATGGCATCAACTTTGGCAAGTGCAGTTGTTAGTTCAGAGTATTATGGAGATAGCTCTAAGATCATTGTTAGCCTTGCAAACCAGGACCCAGACCCCGTAGAGCCGGGCAAAATTGTCGAGGTAAGCTTCAAGCTGGATAACCAGGGTGCACTGGCAAATAATGTAGTTTTTGAGATAGAGCCCGAGTATCCGTTCACATTATTGCCCGGGGAAAATAAGACAAAGGCAGTAGGCACTCTGGGCACGTCACAAAACAGCGAAAGGAATGTATTTGTAAAGTACAGGCTGAAGGTCGACCAGAACGCTGTTGACGGCAGCTATGAGGTAAAAGTAAGGTACAAAACCGATAATTTCGATTCATGGAATACTTTAGAGGGTTTAAGCATAAAAGTGCAGTCAAAAGACGCAATACTTTCAGTTGAGAAATACACCACAACTCCGGAAGTTATAGCTCCGGGCTCAAAGGCAAAATTGACCATTGGATTCAGGAACCAGGCGTCTTCAATTCTTAAGGATGTAAAAATCACCCTTGATCTTGGAAAAAGCGGGGACGAGGAAACTCCATTTTCTCCAGTAGGCTCGACAAATGAGAAGGTGGTGCCGTTCATTGATGCACAAGGATATGTTCCGCTGGAATTCAACTTGATCGCTGATCCTGACGCAAAGTCGAAAGTCTACAAAGTGCCTTTGAAAATGCAGTATTCTGATGTAATCAACAAGAATTACTCAAAAACATTGACCATTGCTGTAATTGTCGGAGTTGAGCCTGACATATCTGTTTACATTGACAGCACTAAGGTGTATACTGCCGGCAGCACAGGAGAAGTGACTGTCAAAATTGTAAACAAGGGCCTTACAGACGTAAAATTGCTGAATGTGAACCTTGACAAGTCAGACGACTTCAGGGTATTATCTCCCTATGAAGCCTACCTGGGCAACATAGACTCTGACGACTATGAAACTGCTGATTTTAAGCTCAGCATCGATGAGGCAAGCAAAGGCAAAGTGATTTTGCCTTTGACGATTGAATACAAGGACGCGAACAATGCAGACTACCAAAAGAAAGTAAATTTAGAGCTTCCAATTTACACAAGCTCAGAGGCAAAAAGATTGGGACTTGTTGAAGGCAACGGCACACTCAAATGGGTTGTAATTGCTGTTGTGATTGTTGCAGGGCTTTTTGGCTACAGAAAGTGGCGCAAGAAGAACAGGAAATAGCCCTTATACTCACTGGCAAATGTAATTGAGCAACTGCTGCCTATTCGCAATATGTACGGGCAATAATTTATGCTCAATTATTTGTTGCATTTACCATAAGTCAAGATGCAAATGGATTATTTCGTCTATTCAGTCAGAAATCTAAAGAACAGGGGGTTAAGGTCATGGCTCACGATGATTGGAATATTTATCGGAATAGCCGCTGTTGTTTCCCTTATCGGCTTGGGTGAAGGTTTAAGAGTGACTATCATGTCACAATTCGGTTTTCTCGGCCCTGATGTGCTTGGAGTTCAGGCTTCTGGACTTGCGTTTGCGGGGCCTCCCGGAACGGGTGTTGTTGACCCATTGACTGATGATTTGGCTGAAAAAATAAAAAATGTCAATGGGGTTGAAGCGGCTTTTAACAGGTATCTGGAATCCGGCACTTTGGAGTTCAACGACAGGCAGGGAATCGGGATCGCTGCTTCTGTGCCGGAAGGCGAGAACAGGAAAATCTTTGAAACCATGATAAATCTTAAAGCAGAAGATGGAAGGCTGCTGAAAGACAGCGATTCAAAGAAAGTTGTTCTGGGCAATGACTTCAGGAACAGCGAAACTTTTGGAAAGGCTATAAAGCCGGGCGACAGGGTGTTGGTTAACGGCATAAGCTTTGATGTTGTCGGCATTCTTGAAAAAAAGGGGAGCTTCATTTTTGACAGCATAGTGCTGATGAACGAGCAGACCATGTTTGATGCGATTGGCACCAACAAAGCCGAGGTGAATTTGATTGCTGTAAAGGTTGATGATGCCAACAGGATTGGAGAAGTCAAAGATAGCATTGAAAAACTCCTAAGAAAGGAAAGAGATGTCAAAAAGGGCGAAGAGAATTTTCAGGTCAACAGCCCGCAGCAGACTCTTGAAGCTTTAAGCTCCACCTTGTTTGCAGTGCAGCTTTTTGTTTATATCATAGCTGCAATCTCCCTTGCTGTTGGGGGAATTGGAATAATGAACACAATGTACACTTCAGTTCTTGAAAGGACTAAGGAGATTGGAATAATGAAATCTATAGGGGCAAGAAATTCCGCCATTTTTACCATATTCTTTGTTGAGTCAGGGCTTTTAGGGATGGTCGGCGGCATAATAGGCGTAATACTCGGATTGGGCTTTGCTTTTGGGCTGTCGGCAGTTGGACGCGCATTTTTGGGCTCTGAGCTGATTCAGGCAAGCATAAGCCCGTTCCTGATTATTGGAGCGCTGGTTTTTTCATTCGGGATTGGGACAGCTTTTGGTGTGCTGCCCGCTTACCAGGCGTCAAAGCTAAGCCCTGTTGACTCTCTAAGGAGCGCAAAATGAGAATTGATGAAATTAAATATTCCCTCCAGCATGTAAGGAAAAGAAAATTAAGAAGCTGGCTTACAATACTTTCCATACTTATAGGCATTGCTGCAATATTCGCGCTGCTAAGCTTCGGAATCGGAATCAGGAATTATGTAAATACTCTTGCCGATGAGTCGGGAAGGAACAAGATTTTTGTGCAGGCGAAAGGGATAGGGGCACCGGGAACCGACGAGAATTTTTTCATAAGCAAGGAGGATGTTGATTTTGTAAGCAAGATAAAGGGTGTTGATGAGATAGCAGGCATGTATTTCCAGGCTGGTGAGATAGAGTTTGGGGATGTGAAGAAGTTTTATTTCGTGTCCGGGCTTGATCCAAACAAGATTGAGTTTATTGAAGAGAGCTTCGCAAATGAAATACTAAAGGGAAGGAGGCTCAGAAACGGAGACTTAAGCAAGGCAGTTCTTGGATATAACTACCAGTTTGATGAGAAGATATTCAGGAGAGGCGTAAAGCTCGGCGACAAGATTAAAATCAACGGCAATTCATTCGAAATAGTGGGGTTTTTTGGTGAGGTAGGCAATCCAAGCGATGATTCCAATGTATACACAACCAAAGAGGCATTTGAGCAGCTGTATCCAAAGAAAAAAGACAAATTCGGGTTTGTAATGATAAGCTCGCAAAATGGCGCAAACCCAGGCGAGCTTGCCGGAAGGATAGAAGAGAAGCTGAGAAAATTCAAGGATCAGGAAGAGGGAAAAGAGGATTTTTTTGTGCAGACTTTTGAGGATGCACTGGCAACTTTCACTACTGTGATAAACGTGATTAACGGGGTGCTTGTCCTGATTGCTTTAGTGTCGATGCTTGTGGCTTTTGTGAATATCATGAACACAATGTACACAGCAATAATAGAAAGGACCAAAGAGATAGGGGTTATGAAGGCTGTAGGCGCAAAAAATGAGGACATTCTGCTCATATTCATGTTTGAGTCAGGATTTCTCGGATTAGTTGGAGGGATTGCCGGAGTTATAGTTGGATTTATAGTCGCGAGCATTGGCGGAGTTGCTGCAGCTGCAAACGGATTTGCATTGCTTAGGCCGGAATTTCCAATTGCATTGATAATAGGGTGCTTGCTGTTCGCATTTATTATAGGGGCTGCAGCCGGATATTTCCCGGCAAGAAGGGCTTCACGATTAAAGCCTGTGGATGCGCTGAGGTATGA
>CAZFEZ010000042.1:0-6850 GCA_964518225.1 uncultured Methanosarcinales archaeon
CAAAAACTGGTTCAAGAGGCTGGACCATGCAGCCTATCTTGGAAAAGAATTGAAAAAGGCTGAGATATGCATGGCAATTGGGACAGAATATGTTCAGGAATGAGCCGTAAAATTATACCTTATTCTATTCAGAAACATTTAAAAACTACTATAAAGTAACAATAGTATATGGAGATTCAGACTGCAGAGAGGTGTATTGGAATTCCTTTTGACAGTCCAAAACAGGCATTTAATGCTATTTTATTATATCTTGCCGATTTCCACAACCATGCTAAATATGTTGGGCCTGAGCTATTTTCGTCATGGAGTTCATTGGATTTTCTTAACTATGATCTAGTTAGGCTTAACGGGTTCATAGAAAGATTAGAAAAAAATAGCGAAGCGTATGGAAATTACGGGTCACACATCGGCTCGCCAATCTCTTCATTGCAGCTCCACATAGGAAAAAGCCCAGATGGAAAGTCAATATTGTCTATTATTCTGAATTTAGATAACGACGAAGATTATGAGTCTAGGATTATAGAGCTGCTTAATGAACCTGCAATCAAAAACCATCTGGAGCCTCATTTTACCAACAGAGACTATAGAAGAATTCAGCAGTCTGCAAGCATCAATGTTGTTGGGAATGTTCAAGATTCAAATCGCGCAAGAGAGGTTTTGCAAGGTATGGGATTTAAGCGTGTCTCATCAAGAATGGGTGATTATTGGGAAACCAGATTTCAGCAGTTTACATTGCCCGCAAGCGAAACTCAAGAAAAAGCATTAGCAATTCCGTATGAAGTAGAAATTCACATCAGTGACATTTTCAATGGAGTAGGAATGAATGTTTATCATCCAGAATCATATAAGCATGCATATTACGAAGGCCCGCATTTGACTCACGCAAGAAATACTCTTAAAAAATCTTTAGAATCTCTTTTACAAAAATAAATCAATTGTTATTCTGTTCTTATTCTATTTATCTCCTCAACCATATCACTTGCCAAGTAAGTAAAGCCCCTCTTATTTTTCAAAAGAATATCACCAATCAAGCCATTGAAATATGCCGCATTTACAGCGCTCTGCAGCAAATCTTTGTTTTGTGCAAGAAATCCCGCACACAATCCTGCCAAAACATCTCCTGTGCCGCCTTTTGTCATGCCAGCGTTTCCAGTTTTGTTGCAGAGAATACTGTCTTTTGAGATGATAATGTCTATTTTGCCCTTCAGCAGGATAATGTTGTTTTTATTCAGGAATTTTTGAGTTATTTTTTTTATTAATTTAGATTTGTTTATTGGATTTTTTTCGTTATTGATTAAGCGTATGATGGATTTATTTACTTTTGAATTCAGCAGAAAATATTCCAATTCCTTTGAATGCGGCGTTATTATCGAGTTTTCAGCATCATCCATTGAAATCGACTTGATTGCATCAGCATCTATTACTTTCAGTTTTTTAACATCTTTTATTATTTTTTTACAAAATTTCTTTGTTTCATTGTTCAATCCAATTCCATTGCCTATTAACAAAACATCAAATTTTTCCATTTCTTTTTTAACAATGCCAAAATGGCTTAAATTAAAAAGATCTCCCTTCAGTTTCATTGTCACCAAATCAGGAGAATAAGAATTGACAGCCCATGCCACTTTCTCAGGCGCGATTACTTTCACCAAATCAGCGCCGCTTCTCAGGGCAGCAAGCCCCGCTAAAGCAATGGCACCGACAAAATCTTTTGAGCCGCCTACGGCAAGAACTAACCCATTTTGCCCTTTATGGCTGTCTTTATTCCTTGATGGAAGATTAATACCTTTTTTTGTTAAATACTTCATTATACTGCTAAACTCCCAGAACTATATTAAGTTTGAGGATTATAGATTCCAGTTCCTTTGAACACCGCATTTACATTATCAACATCGCCATCAGCTTCAAAAGTGTAAAACCCAGAATAATCGGTGATAACTGCACCTAAATACAGGGCCCCTGAGTAAAGTTCCAGCCTTAATCCTTTTATTGAACTATTATTTTCATCCAGGCATTGCCCCTGCACAAAAGTCTTAATTCCTATCTGATTAGAAATCTCGTGCTGGCATGAAACATCAATCGCCCTTAATGAGATTGGATAAATTTCATATGATGCTGTTCCATCAACTGTCATAACATCAAACCTGAAATCTATTTCGTGCTCTGACGCCTGTGAAATCACAAGAGCTGTGCCGGCATCTATCTGGCTCCAGTCTTCCATAATGTTTGTTTTGTAAAACATCGAAATGCTTTGAATGGCATCTTGGTTTTCGAACAGCAGGCTTATTGGCAATGGCTCATTTAATTTAAATCTTGGAGGAAATTCAATGTGCTTCAGCACGGGCATTTGGTATTGGGCAGTACTCTCTCCTTTTTTGGCAAAACTTGCCGATATCCTTGTTATGTTGAATATCGGGTAGCCGGAAGGTATCTCAATTTCAACCCTATACTTTCCATTTTCTGTGAATGGGTAGTTTAAAGAATTAGAATCCCAATTGCCATAAAATCCTGTCAGGTTCCCAATGATTATTAAATCATCATTAAGATAAATCTTATATGTTGGTGCAGGCAGCCTAAGAATTTTTGTTTCGCAGCCTCCACTACTGCAGGATGTTGCAGATGATTGTGTTGACCTTAACAAATAAGATTTTCCGTTATATCCCTTCAATAATCGGTCATTTAATCTAATAATGCCATCATTTACAATAACGCTTGTCGGGGTAAAGGGCGCTGTGCCAAAATAAATTTGCTCTTTTGTTCCGGGCACAGGATTGATACCATAAAATGGACTTTCTGATAGGTATCCTTCGCTGTGCGCAACGTCATATACAAACTGAGCAAGATAATCATCTGAAGTTAGATAATTAATTTGCATCCAATTGTAAAACGACCAACCAGGAGAATAACTTTGCGATACCGGGTCGCCTTTCAGGTAATAAACCCTACTTTGAGGCACTGCAAATCTTACCCAGCTTGTCGCAGCAACAAACTGGAAAGGCGCAATCCAGAACATTACGTTATCATACACATGTGAACTGGCTGCGGGGTAATTGAATGAATAATTATAAACTGCTAAATCTTTCATTGAATATGAAATCTGTCGTGGGGTATCATCATCAATGTTATGAAGCGTCCATCCAAGCAGATACTGCTCTTCAGTGATTGGATAAAGCTTATCGTTAGTATTGGGGCAGCCGCTCAATAACAGCAGAGAAATAAGTAAAATGATTAGATATGCTCTTCTTGAAAATTTTTCTATATTCATTTCGGCACCATCTTACTGCAGGTTCTCCAGCTAAAGCCTCTGCTGGAGCCTCCTTGGGCGGATAGTGCCTGCTTTGAAGGCACCCCGCTGTACTTAAAAAAAACATCCATATTCGGCATAGCATTTGGCTTGTTTGAGACGTAAACTTTCCTGTCTCCGTAATTCGGGTCTGTCAGGTCATATGTAAGATAACACCCTTCATTATTGTAAACTTTGTAGGCCTTCTGCCACTCATACAACAAAAGATTTGTCCCGTCAAGCGACTTTGAATTCACAATAAACGGGTTGATACTTTCTGTATCCAGCTGGAAAGAAACTCTCTTGTTTTTTGGAACAATCACTTCTTTTGCCAATAAGTACTCAACACTGAAATCCCTGGTGTCTCCTCCGGCAAAAGCTATGTATTTTCCGCTTGGCAGATAAAAGCTATGGTTATCTATAGCTTCAAATTTATAATCGACAAAACTCAGATCTTCATCAGTTATAGCCAGGTCGGAATATGACGGATTCCTGCCGCTTTTTACAGATACCGTAACCTGCGAGAGTGATTTGAAGGAGTAAGGTATCTTAAATGTGTTATCGCCTTCAGAGATATAGATGTTGCCACTGACTGCCCCTTCTTTTTCAGGAATCTTGTTTAAGTAGAATATGAAGCTTCCTGCAGAATGCGGCCCGATAGCCAGTGTTTGGCCATTCAGATTAGATATGCTGCAATCGGAAATCAATTTTAATGTGATTGTTGTATTTCTGTTATTTCTGATTGTAACATTTTGAGGGCGCGGCAAAGAGTCCACAATTAATCCCAAGTTTACGCTGGTCGGTGAGATAAGAATGTCTGCCCTGTCGCTTTTCTCGACATCGGCGAAACCCGCCCCTTGTGTATTGGGATCTAAGCCTAAATCTTTGGCTGACAGCATTAAAGCTGACTTTATATCATCAGGCGTCCAGTCAGGATGTGATTGTCTCAGCAATGCTGCAGCTCCCGCAATATGGGGGGTTGCCATGGATGTTCCAGATATGGCAACATGCTGGTTATCAAGGCATTTGGCATAATCAAATGAATTGTCCCACTCAGCTGCACAGATTCCCACTCCCGGCGCCGAGATGTCCGGCTTTGTAATAGAGCCGCCTGGCCAATCGACAGGGCCTCTTGAGCTAAAGCTTGCCATTGGCCCTGAGCAATAATCATTAGTCCCTATTTGGGAAGGCTTGCACGCAGCCCCCACGGTAATTGCTCTCCTGGCAGTTCCAGGACTCCCTATAGTCCCATACATAGGGCCTGAATTACCAGCTGCAATAACCGCAGTTATTCCTTCAATAACTGCATTATCAATTGCGGTCGATACGGGATCGTCCGGGCCGCAATTTTCACTGTACCCACCGCACCAAGCACCCAAACTCAAGCTTATGACGTCTAAGTGGTCAGAAAAGTCGTTATTGCCATCTGGGTCAACGCTCCTTTCTATAGCAGCAATTACATTCTCAAAGGTTCCACTGCCAGATGAATCAAGAACTTTGTAAGCGTAGATTGCAGCGTCAGGCGCAACGCCTTTCAGAATGCCATTTCCAGCCGCTGTGGCTGCTACATGGGTGCCATGCCCTTGGTCATCAAGAGGATCATTATCGTTGTTTACGAAATCAAAACCGCCCTCTATCTTGCATCCTTTTCCAAAACAGCCGCCTAAATCAGGATGTGTGTAATCAACTCCGGTGTCTACCACCCCAATTCTTATTCCCGTGCCAGTATATCCTTTCAGCCAAAGCTTGTCCGCATTTATTAATGCCGTTGAATCCTGAAGGCTCAAGCTTACTTTAAAATTTGGAGAAATCCGCCTGACGTTTGGCAGTGCTTTTATTTCTGCGGCTTCTTCTTCGGATAGGTCACTAAGTACAACACCATTAAATGTTTTCTTAAACTTATTTTTGACATTGATTTTGGACAGACTACTTTTGGAAGGCCCACCACTCTTTGTTTTGGATAGGACTATAAAGGCATCATTTATGAATTTTAATTGCTCCCTGTCAATCCTTTGCTCATGTACCCTTAACTCATTCTTAAGAACAGTTTCAAGATTTCGAAGCTCGGCTCTCTTAATATTTAAAGAAGAGGCATCTGTATTAGTTTTTATCAGTTTTGCATCAATTTCCCCAGTCTCTTTTTTCAACTCAATTATCTTTGTGTTAAGGTAGCCTGTTTTCTTGGCTATGGGCTCTTCCGTTAGCTCTACTATGTATCCATCAAAAGAAGTTTGCTGCACATCATTTGAACCGATTTTTGTTAGAAGGAACGGGTTTGAATTTTTTGCATCAAAAGCTAAGTTGATGATGTCCTCGCTGTATGCAATCGAATTACCCATTTGTTTTGCCAACTTTTTTGTATCTACGCCTAATTTTTTGTCGAAAGTTAAAGAAACCATGGATTGCCCTTGGCTTTGCTGAGGGGCTACAAAAAGTGCAAACGAATTGGGATTTGCATCTGTGGGGGAATTTTGTTCAATAATCCCTGTTTCAACTGGGCCGCAGGCGTCAGAGGGTACGCAAGCCCCGTATTTGCAGCCGTCTGGGCATTGTTGGGTGGACGTGGCTACATGCTCAAAGTCGTATAATTTATTAGGCCCATCGCAATAAAACTCTAGAACTGAGCCAGCATCAATGCAATAGTCTTTGTTTGTAGAATATTGCGGTGGGTCTCCGGCTAAGCCTTCAGTAATGCCTTGCTGGCTGAAATTCAACCCGCCGTCAGAATCAGTGCAAGAAGCAGTAATGCTAAACGGTGAGTCGCTGGCATCTTTGGCTATTGAGTTTCCCTTTTGATCAAAAAGAACTGCTTGTATCTCGTAATCATTTCCTGGCTGGGCTAAAAGGTCTTTTGGTATGAAGTCCACAGAGTTGGCTGCCGGGCAGGTGGTAATGCCTGATATTTCCGCGAGTTGTTTCATGAATGTTCCATCCTGTTTATTAAGGAATACCTTAACGAAACCCTGAGGAAAAGGCGGGAGAGCTCCGTCACCGCACCAGCTCGCTGTCAAAGTACTTGCTATATCAAACGATTCCCCTCCGTTGGGAGAAAGAACAGTGATTGAGGGATAGCCAAAAGCAAGTGTCGCGACAGCATCTAGCTTTGGCCTGGCGTCAGAGCCGACGATGATATTGCCTCCAAAATAGGGATTGGTGTTGTCAACTGCCACGCGGTAGAAATTATTGTAGTTTACAGTATTTGCGGTCAGCACCAAAAAGTATTTTGTTCCGGCTGTGAGGGTGATTGGAGATTGAAATGCCGCGACTGCGTTTAATACGGAAGCTGTTTGAGTCGGGTCTGCAGATTCGGCATCGGGCAGGGAAAGAGCTGCGCCTGAAACTGGGTCAGAAGGTATGGAAATGACAGCCGAAGCCAAATCAGGGCCGGTTCTCGTTCCGCGGATTGAGGCTGTAATCTGCTGTGCAGGCGCTCCAACCTTGGCAAGAGCCACTTTGACATACTGCAAGGGAAGATCTGTTGGAGCAGTAAATGATTGGTAAACCTTTTTACCCGCTAAATTCCTTCCAAGGCCGAGCGTTGAAAGCGGCGTTTTGGCTATGTTTAAA
>CAZFEZ010000043.1:0-2414 GCA_964518225.1 uncultured Methanosarcinales archaeon
AAACGGATGCTTAAGGCAATGGAAAACGAGAATGTCGGCATCATTGCCCACCCAACCGGAAGGCTGATAACCAAAAGAGAAGGCTATGAAATTGATTTGGACGCTGTTTTTGAGGCTGCTAAGAAAACAAACACAATCATGGAGATAAACTCCTATCCTGAAAGGATGGATTTAAGAGATTCGCATGTGAGGGCCGCCATTAAAGCAGGAGTTAAGCTTGCCATAAGCACTGACGCCCACAACACGGACCAGCTTCAGTTCATCAGGCTCGGAATCGGAACTGCAAGACGAGGATGGGCCGAGAAGAAAGACGTCATTAATACAAGAAGTTTGAAGGATATGTTGAGGATGCTAAAGAAATAGTTAGTGCAAGGAAATATTAGCCCGCATAACTTAAGTAAATGTCCCTATTTTTGTTATTCTCTAGTAATAAAAATGGAAAGGTTTATAAGACAATCTGATTTTCCAGCACAGATGGGAGACTATTTTAAGCTTGTTCAGAATGCCCAGGGATTTTTCACACCTAAGGCGCTTGAAAGTTTAGAGAATATTGCAAACTATGATCATGAAAACGGAGTTTATAATATAAATGGGCAGAATAAGATGGTGGGTAAATCGCTTGCTATGGTCACTGTTTTTTACTTAACTGAAAATGCCTTAAATAAAGATTCCAATGTGCTAATACTGGGAGAAACCGGAACAGGTAAAGAATTAATTGCAAGGGCATTGCACTACAACAGCTTCCGATACACACCTACAAAACAGAATTTTATTGTTGTAAACTGCGGGTATCCTAACAGGGACATGCTTTCCTCAGAATTATTTGGATATTCTAAAGGAGCTTTTACTGGTGCAAACCCTATGGGGAAAATGGGAGCTTTTGAAAAGGTAGAGGGAGTTGGGAATGGCACTTTAGTTCTTGATGAGATAGGAGATATGCCATTAGAAGTTCAAGCAACACTTTTAAGGGTACTTCAAGAGAAAAAGTTTAAGAGGCTAGGTGATGTAGCGGAGATTAGTGTACCAACTACAAGAATAATTGCATCGACTAACAAAGATTTGCTTGAGCTTGTGAATCAAGGACAGTTTCGGGAAGACCTGTATCACAGACTCGACAGGCTTTCCATATATCTGCCGCCATTGAGAGAAAGAGACGATGAAGATATTAAGTCAATTATCAAGAGTTTGACCGGTCAAACAAACCTCGTGATTTCGCAAGAAACATTGTCCACGCTTAAAAAAACAGGGTTTCCTGGTAACGTAAGAGGACTTGAAAACCTGGTAACGAAAGCGAAAGAGTATGGGCTTGGAGAAATAAGCAATGAATTTTTGGCTGCTATGGCCCCATACATGCAAGCCCTCAGTTTGACATTAAATGGCAATGGTGGCAAGGGTAGTTACAAAAGTGGAGGTGACCCCATCCATATTACACCAAGTACATTAAATATAAAAGAATTAACAAAATATGCAATTGAGGAAGCTTTAAGAAGGACGCCGGATAATCTAAGTGCAACTTCGCGATTAACAGGCATGAGTAGAGAAGCTTTAAGAAAGTATAGGGATCCACTCGCTATTGAGGCTAAATAATAGATAGCTATAAGTCAAAATCTTTTAAGCCCGCAATCTTTTTATATAACCTTTAATTTTTCTTAACTAATCTAAAAGGTGATTTGAATAATAAACGTCGCAATCAATGGCTTTGGCAGGATTGGAAGGCTGGTTCTAAGGGCGGGCATAAAAGACAAAAGCATAAACTGGGTTGCCGTCAACGATGTCACAGACGCAAAAACCTTGGCGCATCTTTTCAAGTATGATTCAGTGCATGGGAAATATGACGGGAAAGTTGAAGCAAATGGCGATTCTTTGGTGATTGACGGAAAGAAAATTAGAGTGCTTTCTGTTTTGGATCCATCAAAATTGCCGTGGAAAGATATGAAGGTTGATGTTGTTGTTGAGAGCACAGGAAAATTTACGGACAAGGAATCAGCATCCCAGCATATTAAATGCGGTGCAAAGAAAGTCCTGATAAGCGCGCCGGCAAAAAATCCCAATATAACATTTGTAATGAGAGTAAATGAAAAGATGTACGACAAAAGCAAGCACAACATAGTTTCAAATGCTTCATGCACAACAAACTGCCTGGCGCCGGTTGTCAAAGTGCTTAATGACAATTTCAGGATTAAAAGAGGCTATATGACAACTATCCATGCTTACACCGCAGACCAGAGACTGGTTGATGCGCCTCACAAGGATTTGAGAAGGGCACGAAACGCTGCTGTCTCAATAATCCCGACAACAACTGGAGCTGCAAAGGCTGTTGCAGAAGTAATACCTGAGCTTAAGGGAAAAATGGATGGATCGTCTTTTAGAGTTCAAATCGCATCCGCTTCCGTTACTGATTTCGTATGCGAGCT
>CAZFEZ010000043.1:2424-6808 GCA_964518225.1 uncultured Methanosarcinales archaeon
GAAAGGAGTTTTGGAATACACAGAAGATCCTATTGTATCTGTGGACATAATAACGAACCCGAATTCTTCGATATTTGATCCTGAGCTTACAAACGTGATTGGAGGAAATTTCGTAAAAGTCATTGCATGGTATGACAACGAGTGGGGATTCAGCGAGAGAATGATTGATATGATTAAATTGATTGGAAGGTGAGATTACAATTGATAATTATCCGGTGGCGGGTTGACCTGTTGGATTATAGATTCGATATGACTCGCCTGCTCTCTTGCCTTGACCAGTTCTATAAATCTCAATATTGATATCCCAGTACCTATTAATGCGCCCAATTTTGCCCCATACGCGCCAGTTTGGACAACTGCAGAATAATCAACCCCCACGTTTCCAGAGTAGTAAGAAGCAGCTGCCGCGAAGGCCGGAGTCAGCAAACCCAGAACAAAAGCCATGCCTACAGGATTGCCAAACATTGTCACGTGATTGTCCAGATTATCTTTGAGGTCAACAATTTGGGCCAATTCCCCATATACTGTTTTATTATTGCCATTGATCCAGTGAGGAACAAAAACTTTCAATAGCGGGGTTGCTTGTGTTACAAACTTTTTTGGGGACAGTTCTCCTTTAACAAAAGAAGATACGATTGGATGAGTCTCTGACCATTCTTCAAGTACGCCTCGATAAGCTTGGGCATTCAATCCCAAATAACCCGGAAGCTGTTCTACGGAACACAGCTCATTTTCTAATGTACCCATCAGATTTCACCAATAACTTGATTTTAAAAGCAGGGTAGCAATACGATATTTAATCCTTTTCATAGATTTCTGGTTTAAGCTGCCATCACTCGGTAACACTTAAAAACAACCCCTATTTACAATATTCCATGTACAAAATCAAGCAGATTCCGGAAGACTTCATAGTTAAAGAGATAAGTGATATTAAAGCTGGCAATGGGCAATATGCATATTTTCTTCTCAAAAAAACAAGCTATACGACAATTGATGCGTTGCAAATTCTGTCAAATAAATTCAAAGTGCGATTAAAACATTTTGGCTTTGCAGGCAACAAAGATAGGAATGCGGTAACAGAGCAGAAGATATCCATATCCAGGGGCAGCAGAAATTTAGAAAATTTTGAATTCAATAATATCGAATTGAAGTATTTGGGTAATGGAAAAGAGCCGATTTGTTTGGGTGATCTGGGAGGTAATGAATTCAAAATAACAATACGAAATTTAAGCAACGACAAAATCCGGAAAATAAAAAAACTGAAAAATAAAAACATCAAAATTCCAAATTTGTATGGTCCGCAAAGATTCAGCAAAAATAACCCTTTAGTCGGAAAGGCTATCATAAAAAGGGATTTCAAGAAAGCAGTTGATTTGATACTGCAAAATAATGGGTTTGCTGAGGGGGATATAATAAAGTCATTGGAAGAGAGCAAGAATAATTACGTGCAGGCATTAAGATTAATTCCATTAAAAACAAGAAGATTGTTTGTCCATTCCTATCAGTCTTTTTTGTTCAATAAGATAATTCTGAAATATTTGAAAAAACAAAATAATAAGATTAAAAACACCCAAATTCCGGTAATTGGATTCGATTTCGAGATTAACTCAGTAAAGCATAGCCAATTAAAAAACATAATCAAAAAAATAATGTACGAAGAAAGTGTTAGTCCAAGGGAATTCATAATAAGCCAGATTCCGGAGCTGACTTCAGAAGGCGGTTTTAGGGATATGTTTTTTGAGTTAAAATTTAAAATATGGGGGATAAATGATGATGAACTAAACAAAAATAAGAAAAAAGCTATACTGAATTTTACTCTGCCAAAAAGCTGCTACGCTACTGTTGCTTTGGAACACATTCTTAAAGTTTATTAATTTTTCTTGACATCTTATAGTTTTTCCAGCATCTCGTTTTATAATAGTTATAGGACTTCAAACTGAAAAATGGTTTTTTAATTTGGAGATATTTACAAGCGGCTTCATATTCTTTTAAAAATTTAATATGACTTGATGAAGTAATCTTATTTATAGTTATATTAACAATTTTGTCAACCTCGGAATCTTCTATAAAGCATATGTCAAAATTACGTTTACCGAAAAATTCACCAATTCTATCAATATTGGCGTCTTTTCTTCCAAACCAGGTAAAACCTCTTCTTTTTATCCAAACTGAGAATTTCCTGTCATATTGGAATAAATCGTGAAGGATTACAATGCAAACCATCATTGCACCCGCATAATAAACAGATTTGGTACGAGAAATTTTTGAATGTATGGCTACCCTGTATTCAACATTAAAACCATGGCAAAGTTGTTGCAAACTCTCAATCAATATTTTCAAGCATTTTGTATCAAAGCTGATTGTTCTATATTTCTTAAAAGTCGAGATAAATTCTGCTACACCCTCATTCCTTAAGCCAATAAAATATCCAGAAATTAGGTTAGAATTAGGTGAGGTACTATCACTCTTGTCAGCAAGCCCCACTGCCTTCCTCACCGAGGTGATACTTCTTAAGGCTTGTTTTCTATCAATGTGGTGCGCAAATTCATGAAGCAAGGTATCCTCAATTTCATTTAAGTTGTGATACGCAATAGATTCTAATACCAAACGAAGATTTATTTTTATAAATACAAGATTTGTCTCTGATAAATAATCTAGGTAATGGGCGAGCCAATAATGTTCATCAACGCAGTAAACAATATTTACTTTGAGATCATCTGCAGTTATATATTCTGGATATTTTTGAAGAATTTCTATTACTTTTTCCCCTATTAATTTTTTAACTAAACCAAAAAGTTTCCCTACATCACGACTTAAGTAGTATTTCTCTATTTCTTTGATGTATGGAATTTTTCTTGATTTTGCGTTCATCAAGTATAGTGTCCTGTAAGGTAAGTTTGGCAAATATATTTTTTCTTCTGATAGTTTAAACTCAACGTTTTTCCCATGGATTATCATAAAAAATTTCAGAATTTGCCGGATATATAAAATTAACTGCTCTTTGGAATTTTTGCTTCGATAATCTTCAAAACTTCACTGTAGATTGTCCTTGGCTTTTTAGAGGCGTCTACATCCATAAGCAGTTTTTTCTTCCTATAATGCTCTGTCAAGGGCGCTGTTTCTTCCTGATAGACCTGGATTCTTTTTCTCACAGTTTCAGGCTCATCGTCCTTTCTTTGGACAAGAGGGCCATTGCATTTATCGCAAGCGTCTTTCTTTTTAGGCTTCATTGTGATTAGGTTATATAAAGCGCCGCACTTGCCGCACATCCTCCGCTGGGTGGCTCTCTCAACAATCTCCTCTTCAGAGGCGACAAGGTTCAGGACTATGCTGATGTTTTTTTTCAGCTTCCACAATGCATTCTCAAGAAATTCCGCCTGGTCAGTGGTCCTTGGGTAGCCGTCAAGTATAAAGCCGCTTTTTAGGTTATCCTGCTTTAGCGCCTTCTCTATCACCTTGTTGACCACCATGTCCGGCACTAACAGTCCCTTTTCAACATATTGTGTAAGCTCGCTGTTGCCGCTGCTTATCTCGTTCCTGAAGATGTCCCCTGTTGAAATATGGGGAATCTTGTACTTGTCAGCAAGCAAATCCGATAAGGTTCCCTTTCCAACGCCCGGCGGGCCAAAGATTATAAGCTGCATTTTAACCCATGTAGCCAAAGTCCTCTTTTATATCTGTTTCTGTTTTCCATGAATCCCTCATTTTTTTAACGATACTCAGCAGTTCCTTCTTGATGCCTTTCCACTCATTAACAAATTCGCTTATGAAGCGTGCTTCAGCATCCTCATCATGCCCCAGCGAATTCTCTATTGAATACCTGTTGAATTCCATCAGCCTCCTGTATAAATCATACATCTGTTTTTTTTCCGCATCGTCAAAATGCCTTGTTTCGTGCATAGCGTAAAGGTTTGATGCATCAGGCTGAAGAGTCTCCTCAACCATAGTTGTGTAGAAATCAAGCTTTTCTGCTATCCTTCTTATAATTGCCCTTAGCAGGAAGTTTGTTTCCTCAAAATCGCTTATCTCCAGCTCAAAGTCAATTTCCCTGAATTCAGGAAGCTTAAGCCTCTTCCTGAGCTCATTGTATTGCTTTTCTATTTCTTTGTTTGGCATTTTATTTTTAATGTTTCTTTTAAAACTAAGCCTCCGGCCGGATGTGCGCCGGCGACCTTCGCTTTACTTCAAAATATGAGTTGTACAAGAGCGACGCAATAGCTGCTATGCTACGGAGGCGTTAAAGAATTAAAAATAGGGGGCTTATTTATAAAATTTTATGTTTTATTCCTCAAACCCAAACTGCCTCGGGAAGAACGGCTCCGGAACTGGAACAAAAGTCCTGAAATTCAGGAACTGCTTGATTTTGGACTGTATCCGGTAAGCG
>CAZFEZ010000044.1:0-1186 GCA_964518225.1 uncultured Methanosarcinales archaeon
GCAGTTCCTAATGCTTAACTAGGTTCTTGCTTGAATTTGAGGCTCCATCCATTCCTCCAAAAAATAATCAGGCTCTTTCAGCTTCTTTATTCTTGGATAGTAAGTTTGTTTTATGCGCCCGGTAAGGGTTTCCTGCTCTTTTGCATTAAAAAGCTCCCTGTATCTTGGCTTTGAAAAGGAGTATATCAGATTAGGCAATCCTTGCTTCTTTTTCCCTTCATAAAAATCTGCAAGTGTTTTCACTTGAGCCACCCCTTAAAGATTATATAGCAGAATAAGTATATATAATTTTAGTTTATATTATATACGGGGGTACATAGAACAGCCAATTATCCATATGTGCTTATTTTAGCTTCTCCTAGCTTGTTTTTGACGAATTGTATACATTCGTATATTATTCTGCTATTGTTTCAGCAATCCTGCATTTATCGTATTTTCTGGATTTCTTAACATAGGTTCACTTACTTTATCCCAATTCACTAAAATCCATTGGTATTTCTTCCTTACCCTTCAAAGTTCTCCTTACAACATCCTCAAAATAAGGTATGCTTATCGGAGTTACAAATCTTGCAAAATTACTTGTTATAAGGGCTTCCCCGATGTCAAGGCTTGCAATTGTCCTGTCATCATCGCTCAAGTCCTGGGAGGCGCTCTCAATTATGGCCTGCCTTTCAGGCTTCATTTCAATGCCCAGTATTATCTTCGTGTTCATGTTCGCAAGAATCTCTCTTGGAATTAACGAAGGCAATTGCGTGATTGCTGTCAGGCCAACTTTAAACTTCCTCCCCTCTCTTGCTATGGTTGAAAATATGTTTGGGCCCGACTCAAGAACCTCCTTGCCAAGAACTCTTGGGGCTTCCTCCAAGATAATCGAGATTACCGGCTTTGAATTTAGATTTCCGTTCATCTTATAAAACCTGTATTTATTAAAAATCTCATTTGCTATCATGCCTCCTATCAGCAGTTCCACAGCTCCTGAAAAATTTGACGTGTCGATTACCGCAATCCTGCCTTCTTCCAGATGCCTGCATATGTCGCTTATTGCAGTAAATCCTGAATTCAATTGAAAAACGCCGTTGCAGAACAGCTGCGCGTTCGAGAATTCCAGGTCAAGCAGGTAAATCAGCCTTCTCCTGACGACCGCCATCGTGTCGTCCTTGAAGAATCTTCCTGCGCTCAGCTCCCT
>CAZFEZ010000044.1:1220-6791 GCA_964518225.1 uncultured Methanosarcinales archaeon
GTTCAGGCATTGCCTTTGGGCGTCGCTGAATTCCACCACACCGTCAAAATGAAATGGCTTTATGACATCAAGATTTATTTTCAGGATGTTTGTGCCTATAGGCGCATTCTTTGATGTGTAATACACAATATTTTCCTTATTCGGATGATCTTTCAGGCCAGTCTTATTTCTGCCGTAATATTCGTCATGCGGATCCAGGACCAACAAGCCGCAGTAGTCTCTTCCAACAGCATTCCATAATAAGTTTGATACAAGCACGCTTTTTCCTCTTCCGGTAGTGCCGGCTATCAGGATATGATGGGAGAGAATTTTTTTTTTTTTTTGGTAAATTGGAACATCAAGCAGCTTTGAGCCGCTTCTAAGGTTGCCGACAAAAAGTGGGTTTTTTGGCTTAGCAAGAAATGACAGATCATTCTCGCTTATCTCCCTTACTTCGGCAAAAAAACTCGGCAGGGATTTGCTCACAAAGGCATTTTTGCCCTTTATAGCCACAAGGCTTTTCATCATAGCGAGCATGTAATTCCTAAGATTTGGGTCAAACATCTCAAATTCCGTATTTTCCTCAAGCCTCATTCCTGAGATAAGCTCAAGGTTTTGCTGGGATATCTGGCTTCCGTACACCAAATCATAGACCTGCAGCAATAGTTTTCCATCGCTTGAGTCTGCAACAAGCAGCTCCCCTATCTCGATCGGTTGCCCTGATTTCTGCCTTGCGACTATCCTACCGAACTCTCCAGAAATAACCTGGCCTTTAATCAGCATGCCCTCACCCACAATAATCTGTTTTTATCTTGTTGCGGCTTCGTATTCAAAAAAACGATGCACAACACTTTTAATTAATTGTTTTTGAACATACCACCCAAAAGTAAAGAATAGAGCGAATTATATAAAAGTTGCTAAAACACGGTGAAGCGTACTTGCCGTCATCTATGCTGTTTTTGATACCTCGCCAGCTTTTAGGATAGCCATCTGTTACAGATAGCCGAAGACCACAGATTTTGAAAAATAGGCTATTGCTTTAAAAGAATTGAATAAAAGTAAAGGTGACGATAAGTTTACTTAACCTAAAACAAGATAATCTGTGCTTGGGGGTGACATACGTCACTGCACCATGCACAAAATAAGATACTCTATCGCTCTGTCTTAGGAAACAGCCCTTTCCGTTTCATCAGCCAGTACACAAATAACACAGATGACAATGTTGAAATGACTATGATCCACAATTGGGCGTGCCATTCGAGATGTTCTGCAATTGGTGTGCCGAAAACAGTTGCGATTGTGTTCGGCACCAAAAATGCTGTGCCGATCAATGCCATCCAGACAGCAAGGAGAGAGAACCGGTTATTGAGCTGCGTGAGCTGATTGTTGTAAATGCTCTGCATAACCTCCAGGCCGGAAGCCAAAACATTTGACATCTGCTCGCTTATAGATATCTGTCTTGTCAAGTCAGTGCTTAGCATGCCTACCTTTTGCAGGATTATGGGGTCATCGGTTACCATTTCAGCATCCCCATATCTCAGATAATGTATGACATCGAGAGATGCCCATAATGCCTCCATGTATGTTATGAGTGCATGCTTCATACGGTATATATCTGCCCCTAATTGCTGCCTGAAACCCGTAGTTTCAATAAGGTATTTGCTTATCTCTTCGCCCTGCTCCTGTATCGAGCGTATGCCGTCAAAATTTCTTTCGTTGTTTTCGTCCAATATCCTAATCAGCACCAATGAGATTTTATCGATATCATCAAGATTTTTTGGGACTTTTTTGAAAAAAGTGACAGCATATCTTGCAAACTTGACAAGCCTGGTGACGTGCTCCCCGTGAATTGTTACAATTATATTGTTTTTCATCAATATTACAAGCGGGTTTATCTCAACTTCAAGCTCTTTTACCTTTACAGCGGGCAGCAGCAATCCCAACTCTGAAGTCAGGTCTTCATAGCCGGAAAATCTTTGCTTGACAAGATCAGTGATTATTGAAGGGGTAAACCCAAGCAGAGATGCAACTTTGCCGCTATCCACTTCCAGATTATCAACCTGCACATTGACCCAGCTGAAATCAGATTCTTTTATTGTATGCAGAAATTCCTCGACAGCCCCCTCAATCTTTACAGTGCTGCCGTTCTTTAGCATTGCCACGCAGAAAGTTGGGCTTATGCTGCTGTTAGCCTGCTTTAAAGGCGCTTCTGTTTTTATTTCAGCTTCTTGTTCGTGATTCATCTTATCTCTATTTTTACTATCTGCTCTATCTCGTCTTTTGACACTGCGCATCCGTTTAGCTTTACTCCCCATAAAACACTTTCCAGCAGGTTTCTTCTTGCATTTGGTATTTTTGTTATGTAACTGTCCAATATCCCGTGCTCGTAAGCTATTGTAACAAGCTCTATGGACCTTATTGTTTTTATGTTTCTTGTATTGTTTTTAAATTCTTTTAAATTATTTTCGTTTATTATTATCGATGTATGCAGCGTTTTTTTTAAAGTATCAATCATCATTCTGGGATTTTCTATCAGAAATCTCGTTGTTTTTTCGTCAATTACAATAGCGTCGGCTTTCAGGCTAATTGCAGCGGCAATGACCGACATTTCGGCAAAATGAACAATCCTCATGTAATTGTTGTACGCCTTGAACACATGGTTTGCCGTGTTCAGAAGCCTTGGAGTTGCCTCCCCTATAAAGCTGTTGTCAGTAACTTCCAATACGCCGTTTTCAATCAGCTTTTCAACCTGTATGGCCTCGAACTTGAATTTTTTAGTCTCCAAAGGCCTGTCAACAAGCTCCCTCCTTACTGCTCTCGTGATATAGAACTTGCCGTTGAATTCCTTTTTTAACGGCTCAAGAATCCACAAAAGATTGTTGGTTGCTAGGCTTATTACCGGGCCGGCATCAAAAATTAATGATTTCATGAGAACAGGCCCCTGGCAATTTTCAGCCTGCCTGAAACATTCACCGTTTCGCTGAACTGGTCAATAAGCGTTGTTTTGCCGACGTAATGCATCAGCTCCCACTGCGAAATTCCCAAGACTTCCGCAGATCTTGCTATGGAAATGCCGTGCTCGCAGAGCTTGCAGCCTTTTTTTATCTGAGCCTGGTCTATGACTTCATGGATGTAAAGCTTCAGCCTTGAATCCGCCATCCTTATGAAATCAAACAGCTTTTTTATTGATTTCCTGAACATATCGTCATCGTTGTTTTTCAAGTTTGAAATGCATGAGTTTAGCATGCCTGAAAGCCTGCCGTAATCAAAATCCCCCTGCTTTCTCTCTATTATTTTTGAAAGGGAGTAGATTAATATTGCGACAGAAATGCTGTCTTCGTCCTGAAAAACGCTTGCATTGTGGATTACGTGATTGCTCAGCTCCTTAATCTGCACCACGTCGCTTTCTTCCCTGACTTTTAGAATTTCAGCCAAACCGCTTAATACGCCGATTATGTCGCTTTTTATTACGTCCTGCATTGAAGAAAAACTTATTTAGATGTTATATAAAAGTTTTGGTTTTTTGTTTTTTGATTTATTCAGAAAAATTGGAATGCTTGAAGATTTGGTCAAAAAGGAGCAAGAAAGGCATATCACTTCAATCTTATAGGGAACTTTGAATATCAATATTTTTTACATTTCATTCAAAATTCTCCATAATTAAATCAATTCCCCAGCAGTTTCATCACATTCTTCTTAGCCTCTTCCTTTCCCTGTATCAATAATTTTCCATTTTTGTAAAGAATCACAGTTGCGGGCCCTTTCATTATGGCCAATTCGTGCTCTGACTTCGGCTTTTCAAAATGATACCCGAAGTCTTCCAGCTTTTTCAAGTCTTCCAACGTGTGGCTTTCATGCTTTTGCTCTTCCTTTAAAAATTGCGTGAAATCGGAAAGGCTTTTCTGGAATTTTTTGTTTACAAGCTCCTGATAAGGAAACCAGCTTTTCCTGAACAGCTCCGGATATTTTTCAAAGTTATTCTTTAGGAACTCAACTGTCTTCGGGTCTGACATGTATCCAGAGCCGAAATCAATGCCGATTTGTTTTTTTAGCTGTCCTATTTCTCTGTCGCCAGTTACTTTTGCAATTATGGAGGCTGCGGCAACCAATGGATAGCGCTCTGCCTTGTGTTCTAGAATCAAATCAATCTTCTTGTTCTTCAATGATTTTTTAAGGAGAATGCCGTAGCTTTTTATGTTGTTGCTCGGGCAGTCTATTATTGCCTTGTCCGGGCTGAATTCATTTAGAATATCTGCCTGCTTGTGCGCTTCAAGCTTGTTTAAGTTCAATCCGTCATGGCCATGGACCGCCTTGTCTATTTCCGCAGGCTGCATGATAATTAATTTACAGTATTTCAGCACCGATAGAAGTTTTGGATATAAGTCTTCTCTTTCTTTTCCAATCAATAATTTTGAGTCTTTGGGTTTGAGTTTGATTAATTTAGGCATATCTTTATCTTCAATCATGGCGCCGCACATTACCATACTTCCAATTACTGGACCTCTACGCGCTTCATCAATACCGCAAACTAAAACCATGTAAATAAGAGGGATATTCGATTTATAAAAATGTTTGGGAAAAAGGGTAGATAATTCTGTTATTGGCTAGTTTTAATTTTATAAAATTTCCTTTGGAACTTATCAACACTTGTTAATTGAATTTTATTCTGATTTAAGAGTCTTTTCAAAGTATCACCAATTGTGTTAGGAGTAATTTTTAATCAACCTCCAAAGTTTTTATTTATCCAAAGAATTTGGAGTCTCCAAGAAAAAGAGAATGTTAAGCGAAATTCCGTAAAAGATTTTCGTGCTGTAAGCCGAAAAGCTTAATTTGGGAATTTTGCGTATTCTCTTTTTCAGATTTTAGAAGTAGAATTGCTTTATATAGTTCACGTGAAGATGTCCAGTGCTTTTTTGTCCAGTGGTAGAAAATAAAAGAGAACCGAGAGAATTTAACTCCCAGTTCCCGTAGCGGGGGCTGGATTTGAACCAACGACCTTTCTCCCTAGCTTTTGGCTAGTATGGGTGTCTTAGAGCTCATAAGCCATATGAGCCCATCGGGCACTCCTGACTTTTAGGTTTACGGTCAGCTAAGGCCGTAAAAGCCCTACCCCGCTATAGAAATCAAGAATCAAAGTTGCTTTAAAAACGTTACTGAAATAGCTTTTCCAGCAGCTCTTCCCTGCTTATTTGCGCTGTTTCTGCTGATTTCAAACTCCCAAGCGGAAGCCCGCCAATTGAAACTCTTGTCAGGCTGACAACCTTATTGCCAATTGCATCGAACAGCAATCTTATCTGCCTTTTTTTGCCTTCGGAAACTGAAATATAAACTTCCCTTTCTCCCGTAATCTTTATTTTGCACGGCTTTGTTTTGTATCTTCCACTCTCGGTTTTTAATTCAATGCCTTTTTCGAGCATCTCAATCTTGTTTAAATCAACGAAATTATTAAGCACGGCATGGTATCGCTTTGTGACTTTGCTTTCCGGGTTCATTATAATGCTTGATAATCTCCCGTCATTGGTTATTATAATCAGCCCTTCAGTATCCTTGTCCAGCCTGCCGACTGCAAAAAGCGACTGCTGCGATTCTTTT
>CAZFEZ010000045.1:0-6700 GCA_964518225.1 uncultured Methanosarcinales archaeon
AATTCCAAGTCGTAATTGTCCATAGAAGCAAAGAAAGGCTGTTTAATTTAAAAACTATTTGGTTTGTTGTTTATTTTTAGTGCTTTTTATTCGTTCTGTAACTATCGTTTCAATGGCATGCGCCAACAATTTGGATATTCTCTCACCATTTAAACTATAACAAAAACCGCCATCTACAAAACCATCTGGTGCAGTTGGCAACAATTCTTTCCCCTTTCTAGTAAAAATGTCATATAAAACAAGCATGGTTTGATCTCTAAAATATCCGCTTGCTGTTGGATGTTGTTTTGGTTTTCCATATTCAAAAATCAAGAAAGCATAAAAATCTTTTTTGTCTATCCATCCGATTATACCTTGTGAAAGATCCGGTTTAGATGCGTTGTTACGATAAAATTCTATTACAAATTTTTGATTTTCATCCGTTCTGGAGGTATATTGAGTAACTGCCAGCATTTGCTTGGAATAATGTTCGGGGCTGTTATCAAAAATTTCCTGCAAAGTGCCACAATTTTTATTTGAATCTCTAGCAGACTGCGCGTAAATTGCCGGATTCCTCGCTTGAGTTTGCAGAGTGTAATTTTCCGTTGATAAATGCCTTGCGCCATAACTAAGCGGCAAAAATAAAAGCATTGCTTCCAAAAATTTATTTTCCATACAAAAAGGAGGAGACTATTTGATTTAAAAAAGATTTCTATGTTTTCGTCAAGGGCGCGCTTCTGCTTGGCTCTATGTATTTTTCAATTGAGCTTTTTGTTGGAGTGTTAGATTTACTATTAACATGATGGGAGTATAAACCTATCGCTGCCGCAGCGCCTAATGCCAATGCAGTGATTAAAGCTGTTTTTCTCCAATTATTTTGCTTTGGCGGTTCCTCAAAATTTGTCCCAAAAAGATGGTTGTAAATTTTAGTTGTGTTTGTTGATGTGTATCCGTACATCTCACCCATCCCTTTAGAGTATACTGTTGGAATTTCATCATCATTTGGCATTTTCGGGTCCCGGTCCATCTTAGGAATTGCTTCAAATTCGTTTTTTTTATTTTCTCTGCCATTTAATTTCGACCCCGCCAGTATTCCAATATAAACCTCTTTCGGTTCGCCTCTTACATTGGCAGTTTGATCACTACCTGTAAGATCATGATTAGCAGAAAATACTATGGTGTCCTCTCCGATTTTCAGTGGCTTTGCGTACCTATCAGATAAAAGTCCAAAATTTTCAATGAGAGTTCTGCTTATGCCGAGCATAACGCGTTGATCTATTTTTCCTTCGGCATCATACATTTCATGGGGATTTCTGCCCATCAGATAAACCAGGACATTATTTGCCGTAGTTTTATCAAAGATTAAGACAGGTGGTCTTTCTTCAATTACGGCATCTTCATTAATTTTACCAAAATCTACAATGTCTTCTAGAGTTTTCATTTTCATTCACAAAAACATTTCATCCATTTCAAAATCAGAAAGTTCCTTTTTGTTTATCAGCTTGGCGAAATCCTTATCCTTCATCTTCTTCCTTTCGCTTCTCATTACCTCAATCTGTTCCATGTCCTCATCGTAAAATAATTCCTCTGTTTCCATTTCAACTCCTAGTAGTTTGAATTTGCTGAATTATTGTATGTGGGGTTTTGTATGTACTGAATCTGCGCCTTTTCAACAGCGCCCTGACCCTCGATAGCTACTTCACATGCTAAACACATAGTTAAAACCCCCAAGTTTTGTTATTATTTGCTACTTCGCAGTGATATAACTTATATATAAAGCTTTCGCTTAAAGCTACAAAATATACTTATTTTCTATATAGAAATAAAACATTAAGCTTAATTCAAATCAAAAATAAACTAGAGCGTCCTTTGAATTTCGAAAGGTGGGAAAAATAAACCCTTTTGATGTTTTAATGAATAAATAGGCGAGGTGTCTCGATGTGGCAATCGGAGAGACACCGAGCACAATAATTTGCCGAAGGCGAATTGAAAAAAGCAGGACAATATTTCCATTTAACTTTACTTTATCGGATGCCTCATATAATGCTTGCAGCTTAGGCAATAGTAAATAAGCCTGTGCTTATGAATCCTTATCCTGCAGTTAGCGCTTGGGACAAGGTATTTATGGCAGTTCTTGCAAAATCTTTTCTTAAGCGAAGAAGGCAGCCTAATCTTGTGCTTCATTGCTATTCTTCTTGCCATCTTTGTGTATTTATCAGAAATCCTGCTGTCTTTCTTGAAATTATCCTTGGCGAGCTCGAACATCAGCTTGATGCGCTCTTTTGCTATTTTCTGGATCTTATGGGGTTTGTTATAGTATTTTTTGGGCATTTAGCTATGATTTATTTTTGTTTTTTTAATTTTATTGTATTTAAAATGCAGAATTAATCAATATCAAAAAAAGCCCCTTTTGGTGGAGTAAAATCATAGCTTAGTGCTTCAAGCTCATCATTAATTTGAATTCCTTTTTTAGTTGGATGAACAAATTTAGTACCGCTCCAGCTAAGGCTGTATTTAGAGTCCCCTTCGTATGGTCTCAATTCAGCAAGCCCATAATCAACTAAATAGTTTAATCCCATATGGTCTGGATTAAAACAGCGTCCTTCTTTCTCTTCCACTACAATTGAATGTAAATGATGTAAAATAAGTTTTGTTTGTGAATCTATATTTTCCAAAAAGCGTGGAGTTACTGCAACTTGGACAAGTATCTCCTGATATTGTGGCGGCATTTTAGATATTTGGGCATACAAGTCTTCTTCTTTAACTTTTGGTTGAGCCTGTTGTGGATTTCCAAATAGTCTTGTTTTTAGCCTACCAATGATTCCTTCCAACCCAACTACTTCTTGCATTTTAGTTAAAATAATAAGGTTTGATTTATAAATTTATTGATAGTAACTACTAGAAAGTGTTAAGGCTCTAAACAAACAATGGAACCAAAACCAAAGTGATTGTGCTCAATAGTTTAATCAAAACATGCAGTGAAGGCCCTGCGGTGTCCTTAAACGGATCTCCGACAGTATCTCCTGTAACGGCGGCTTTATGGGCCTCCGAGCCTTTTCCGCCGTAATTGCCGTCTTCAATGTACTTCTTGGCATTGTCCCACGCTCCGCCGCTGTTATTCAGCAGCAGTGCCATAAGTATTCCGGTTATTGTGCCGACCATCAAAAATGCCCCTGCTGCCTCGTACTTCAGGACAACTCCGACAATCACAGTCGTAACCACAACCAGCAGCCCAGGCAACACCATTTTCTTAAGCGAAGCTTTCACGCAGATATCAACAACTTTCGCATAGTCAGGCTTTACCTTTCCGGTCATAATTCCTTTTTTGGTTTTCCACTGCCTCCTAACTTCGTTGACTATGGAGTAGGCAGCATCTCCGACAGCCCTTATTGCCAAAGCGCTAAATAAGAATATCAGCATTGCCCCTATAAAAGCGCCGACAAAAACATGAACCTGTGATATGTCAATAGACACTTGCTGAACAGCAATCCCTTTCAACTTAAGGTATTTTGCAACATCATCCAAGTATGCGCTGAATAAGAGGAAAGCTGCCAAAGCAGCGCTGCCGACTGCATATCCTTTTGTCAATGCTTTTGTTGTATTGCCGACTGCGTCCAGCCTGTCTGTTCTTTGCCTTACAGACTCTGGAGCCTTTGACATCTCGGCTATTCCGCCTGCATTATCAGTTATCGGCCCAAAATTGTCCATAGCAAGTATATAAGCTGCTGTGCCAAGCATTCCCATTGTTGCGATTGCAGTTCCGTATAATCCGCCATGCTCTACACCGCTCATGACTCCAAGATAGTACGACAGCAGCAAAGCAACTGACAATACTATTACAGGAAATACAGTTGATTCCAAACCAACAGCAAATCCGGTTATTATATTAGTGCCGTGCCCTGTCTGGGAAGCCTTTGCTATGTCCTTGACAGGCTTGTAATGATGATCTGTATAACGAATTGTAATCCAAACTATCAATATGCTTGTTGCAATTCCCACAACCCCTGCGCCAAAAAACCACAAGTTGCCTTTGAGCAGCCATTTAACCGCAATGAAAAGAGCAATCGCCGCAAGAAAGCTTGTTATGTAATAGCCCCTGTTCAGTGCTTTCATTGGGTCTTCATTTTCATTTTTCATCTTCGTGCTCATAATTCCGATTATGCTTGCAATCAGCCCAAATGACCTTACAACCAAAGGAAACAGTATTCCCTTCAATCCAAAAACAGGAAACAAAGCAACTCCCAAAATCATTGCCCCTATATTTTCAGCTGCAGTGCTTTCAAACAAATCAGCGCCCCTGCCGGCGCAGTCTCCCACATTGTCTCCGACCAAATCTGCAATTACTGCCGGGTTTCTTGGGTCGTCTTCCGGGATGCCTTTCTCAACCTTGCCGACCAAATCAGAGCCGACATCGGCTGCTTTTGTGTATATTCCGCCGCCAAGCTGCGCAAACAGCGCGACAAATGACGCGCCGAACCCATACCCGACAATCAGGAATGGAACAGATTTTGCCGCTTCGTCTGGCGCCATGCCTATGCTGAATAAGTAGTATATCAGAGAAACGCCGAGCAGTGACATTGCAACTATTATTATTCCGGTAACCGCGCCGCCCCTAAGCGCAATAATAAATGCCTCACTAAGGCTTCTCCTTGCGGCGCTTGACGTCCTTATGTTAGACCTGATAGAAACCATCATCCCGACAATTCCTGCCAGCGCAGAGCTGAAAGCCCCGAATAAGAATGCAACTGCGGTCCTCCATCCCAGCGGCTGCTGGTGCGTGAAAGCGTAAACTCCATAAATAATTACTGCAAGTATAACTGTAAGAATGCCTATTGTTGCGTACTGCCTCTTCAGGAAAGCCTCAGCGCCTATTTTAATTGCGTTGGAAACTTCCTGCATAGCCTCTGTGCCTGTGTCTTTCTTGAGAATTTGTCTTGCAAGATAGCCAGCAAAAAGCAAAGCCAAAACGCTTATGATAATCACTAAACTTATCAAATCCATTTAAAATGGAGAAATTGATGTATTTATAAAACTTTTTATGAATAGTTTTTAGCCCTCCAAAATAGTAAAAATTATATGTACTGGGCTTTTATGGACTATAAAATGCTGGATTTCCTTAAGAAGATATTCCAAAATGAGCAGGAAGAGCCAAAGCCTGCAGCAGAAATAAGCCTCAACAATCTTGAGGAATGGCTTAATGAAAAATCAAAGCCTCTGATGGAAGGCATCCGGCAGCAGACTGAAGAAATCCTGATGAAGGTTAACGAGGAGCTTGAAAGGGCTAGGATGAATGTAGAAGTGCTGTCAAATGCAAAACTCCAGAATCCGAATATACCTTTCAAGGCAAAGCAGTACATGGAAGGCAACAGAAAAGCCTACATAAGGGCAGTCAATTCATTTTTTGGCCATATGCAGATAAACAACAAGGACTATTTTTACCTTGTTGATTTTTGCAAATTGTTTGATGAAATGCTAAATGACCTGAACACGGGAACCATTAGGAGCTATACCATACTGCAGGAATTCTTTGCCAACGAGGCAAGCATGATAGCGCAGAATATCAGGAATTTTGACAAAATCTTTTCAGAGCTTAAGTCTGTCTTGAACAACGATAAGATGGCTGCTGTGAATGACCTGATGAAAAAAACAAAAAGCCTGGAGGCAAAAGCAAAGCAAAGAATAAATTTGAATTTGGACTTAAAAAGCTCGGAAGCCTCTGTTAAGCTCGGCAGCAGGGAAAAAGAGGAGGTTATGGCGTCGATAGAGAAATTCAACAATAGCGAAGAGCACAACACCTTCCTGAAGCTTAATGAGGAGAAGAAAAACAAGTCCTTGGCTTTTTACAGCGATGAAAACCAGCTCTTGCAGGCATTCTCAAGTCTCGACAGGCCTTTGAGAAAGTATTCGCATATTGCTTTTGAGCACGAGGAAATTGTCCTGGATTACTTAAAAAGCCCCATTGAAACACTGGCAAATGACAGGAATTTCGAGGTTATTGAAATTTTAAAAAATCTGGAAAAGTCATTGAATGAAAACAGGATACAGATAGACGACAGGAAAAAAGAGAAATCACTTGAGGAAATAAAAAAGCTAAGCAGGGAATTTTTAGAGCAGTTCCTGAAAAAATATTATTCATGCAAGTCAGAAATGGCTGATATTGACGAAAGAATAAGGAGGTCAGGCGTGGCTGAAAAGTTCAGGGATTTCAACAGGCAGCTTGACGAAATCAACTTACGCATAGAAAAAAATAATCAGGAATATGAAAGACTGAAAGAGGATGTTATTAAGTTGACAACTTTAATTGATAGTTTGAAAAACGAGATTGAAATATCTTTTAAGGAGAGTTTTGGGGAGGAAGTTAGGGTTGTGGTGTAAAATTTTTTCTTATTTTTATTTTCTTCTAGCCTCTGATTTTTTATAGTCTTCTATCCATCTGGAATAATGATTCCAATCAAAAATTCTGTTCAAGGTGCTATAAACTTTGACTTCAAAGTCCGCAAGTTCCTTCCCCCTATAGCCAGTTAATTTTCCTAAAGCCCTTTTCATTAACTTGAGATCGTCATACTTTTCTTTCATAAAGGTTTTTGAAAGTTTATGAGTTTTTGAATTTATATCGTTTTTTATATAACATGCAGACTTCCACGCTTTCCTGTAAACACTTGCAGCAAAGTAAACCGACTTCCGAGGCTATCCCAGTCGCAGCAAGCTGCGGGGCTTTACG
>CAZFEZ010000046.1:0-6696 GCA_964518225.1 uncultured Methanosarcinales archaeon
ATCAAATCACTTAAAATTTCATCAAGTTTTCTTGATAGAATTCTCCACTCAAACTCCCTCAAATCCTTCCTGTAATCCACCCTGCCATCCATTTGAAGCTTTGCAATCATTTTTTTGGCCAAATCAAAAACATCATCCGGCTTGCACAACGAGCCTTTGTACTTTTTCAGCATTTTCGGCACATCTCCAACATCAGTCGCCACCACAGGCACATTGCATGCCATGTACTCAAGAAGCTTGTAAGGAAAGCAGTATTTTGTGAAGCTGTTGACAGGATTAGGCAAAACTGCAACATCCGCTGAGTTAATCCCAAGCACGACTTCCTCTCTTTTCGGAAACGCCCTATAGACAACATTTTTCTTGTTTATATCAACGCCACTGCCGATTTCCCCGCTCAGCAAAAGATATGCATCGGGATAGCCTTCCCTTACCATACCGAATGCGTCAATGAGTATCTGTCCGCCCTTCAGTTTTTCTATGTGTCCTATAAAAACTATTATTTTGGCGTTCAAAGGAAGCTTTAATTTTTTCCTGGCTGCACTTTTATCTGTAACTTTAAACAAATTCAAATCAATCCCGTTTTGTATGGTATAAACCTGTCCATTCCTTATTTCAGAAATATGCTTTTTTAATGAGTCGCTTACCGTAATGACAGCGTCTGCCTTTTTCAGGACTTTCCTGTCGAAATATTTCACTAAGGGTATACAGTATGTGCTATACGACTCAAAATTATCCTGAAGATCATAAACTAAAGGTATGCCGAATTTTTTTGAAAGCTTATGCCCGGTTATCCCAATCAAAGGGTCAGTGGAAGCAATAATGATATCATATCTTTCTTTTTTTATCAATTCCTTTAGCGAACCATAAAAAGAAAAAACCGAAAGAAATGAAACATGCCTTATGATATACCTTATGCCCTTTCTTGTTATTGTCTTGGACTCTTTTTTTACATAATCAGGGCAAAAAAAATCAATCCTGTGTTTTTTGGCAAGGTTCTCGAAAAGCCTTATCTGCCTTCCGAAATTTTCCCCAACCATGTCTTTGTTGGCGCCGAAGCGCTTCATAATGACAAGAATCTTCATTTTGAGAGAAATTCCACGTACCATTCAATAGTTTCCTTTAAACCAGAATCAATGCCATATTTTGGCTCCCATTTTAGCACTTTCCTTGCATTTGCAGAATCAAGATACTGCCTGTCAATCTCATTTTTTGCTGTACCCAAAATTTTTGGCTTTACGTTCTTACCCATAAGCTTTATTATTTTGTTGTAAAGCTCAAGCACGCTTATGGGCTTGTTGGTGCCGAAATTAAAGGACTTTCCGATTACTTCCTTCCTGTGTAAGTTCTCTCCAAGAATTATGTAGGCGCTGACAGCATCCTTTATGTACATATAATCTCTTACAGGCGTGCCATCGCTTCTTATGACGGGTTGCTCGTTTTTTATCAGCCTTATAATGGTGTCCGGAACTATCCTGCTGAAGTTCATGTCTGCAGGCCCGTATGTATTCGCATTCCTTGTAATTGCCAAAGGCAGGCTGTAGCTCATGAAATAGCATCTCGCAAGGGCTTCAGTGCAAACCTTTGAGGCATCATAAGGGAAATAGCCGTTAAGCGGGAAATCTTCCCTGTAGGGCAATTTTTCCTGCTGCCCGTAAGCTTTGTCAGACGAAGCAATTATCATTCCCTTAATACTTTTTGACAGTCTGCACGCCTCAAGCAAGCTCCACGTCCCCTTGATGTTGGACTCAAAAGTTGACAAAGGGCTTTTGTTTGCAATGCCTACAATTGTCTGGGCTGCAATATGAAAGCAAAACTCAACATCATATTCATTAATTGCCCTCTCACAGCATTCATAGTCAATAATGTCCCCTTGTATTATATTTATCCTGCTTTTCAAGCCAAGTATGTCCACATTGCTTCTTTTCTTTATATCCCTGATTATTGTTGTGACTTCTGCGCCTCTGTCCACTAATTCTTTTGCTACATGGCTTCCTATGAAGCCATCAGCGCCTGTGACAAGCACATTCATCTCTTTCCAGTCCATTTCAACCACGGTGCATCGCCCTTTTCATAAATCTCGTTTAATTCTATAACATCCTTCAATGTATTCATCGACTTCCAGAAGCCGTCATGCCTAAAGGCGGCAATCTGTTTTTGCTTTGCAAGCTCCTCAAAAGTCTCCTTCTCAAGGTCAAAGCCTTTTTTAATATAATTAAAAATTTTCCTATCCATGACATAAAAACCGCCATTCATGAAATAGTCGAGCTTTGGCTTTTCCTTGAAGCTCGTCACTTCATTCTTTCCGTTAAGCTCGATAATGCCAAATGGGGATACTAGCGGCACTGCAGTAAGAGTCACTATCTTTTTCTTTTTATTATGGAATTTTATGGCTTCATTTATATCCACATTGCTAATGTCATCCCCATAAGAAACCAAAAAAGTGCTTCCTTTGATTTTGTGCTTCACCTTTGCCAGCCTCTCAGCCTTATTTGAGTTTTCGCCAGTGTCTACAACCTGTACATTAAGGCCCTTTAAATTCATCTCTTTAAAATATTCCTCTACCTTCTCCGCTTTATAGCCAAGGCACAGTATAAAATCTTTGTGACCCAAGCTGGCATAATACTGCATAAGGTGCAGCAAAATCGGCTTGCTCCCTACCTCTATCATCGGCTTGGGAATTGACTGGGTGTACTCGCTTAGCCTGGTGCCCTTCCCCCCGCATAAAATCACCACTTCCATATTCAAATGGTATAAATCAGCATTTAAAAATGTTCCCTATAGCGCCTTTTGGACAAATTTTTAAATAAATAACAATATTTAGGGTATTATGGTTAAGAAAAGCGTGCTGGTTTTGGCTACTACATTCCCAAGATGGGAAAATGACTCGACTCCCAGATTTGTGTACGATCTGTCTAAAAGGATGGTTTCAAGGTACAAAATCATAGTTTTGGCTCCCCACCACAAGGGGGCTGCAAAAAGGGAAAGTATGGATGGAATGGACATCAGGAGATTTGCCTATTTCAGGCCTGAAAGCCTGCAGAAACTTTGCTATGGCGGCGGCATTATACCCAACATGAAAAGCAGCTTTCTGGCAAAAATACAAATGCCATTACTCATAGTAACTGAGTTCTTGAATGCCCGTCATACTCTATCTAAGGAAAAAATAGCTATGATGCACACTCATTGGATTCTCCCTCAGGGTTTGATAGGGGTTTTTCTGAAGAAAATTCATAAAATTCCATTGCTGGTCAGCGTGCACGGAAGCGATTTGTTCCCCCTAAAAAGCGCATTTTTCAAAAAGCTGCAGCATTTTGTCATTAAAAATGCCGATTTCATAACCGTAAACAGCGGAGCAACAAGAAAAGAACTGCTAAGCAGATTTCCCCAGTATCATTCCAAGGTTAAAGTGCTTCCAATGGGCCTAGACACAAATGCATTTAAACCAAGAAATATAAAAAAACCAAAAAAATATGAAGATAGCATAGTGCTGCTTTTTGTCGGTAGGCTGAGCGATCAAAAAGGACTGCAGTACCTCATCGAAGCCATGCCAGATGTGATTGGGCAAAGCCATAGCGTAAAGCTTTTAGTCATAGGAGAGGGCTCTTATGAAATGCCATTGCGGGATGCTGTAGCTGGCAGCCATCTTGAAAATCATGTTGAATTCTTGGGCTCGATGCCGTCTGCCGAAATACAAAAATACTATAATTTTGCTGATATATTCGTCCTTCCCTCGCTATCAAACAAAACAGGCACAGAAGCTCTTGGGCTGTCGCTTTTGGAGGCAATGGCGTCGGGATGCGCAGTTATAGGCACAAATGTAGGAGGAATACCCTTTGTTATAAGAAATAATAAAAACGGTTTATTAGTTGAACAAAAAAACCCCGCTGAATTAGCCAAAGCGATACTGGCATTGTTAAAAGACGAATCCAAGGCCAAAAACATGGGGAAAAAAGCAGCGGAATTTGCAAGGAAAAATTATTCTTGGGATAAAATATCAAAAGATCTTATGAAAATTTATGAGGGATTATTAAAATGAATATCCCACTCAAAATAAAACTGCAGTTATACAGGTTTTTTTCAGGGCATTTTGGGAAGCTAATCTTAAAGTCTTTATCTTTTGGAGTCAAAGTAAAAAACTTAGACAACAAAACAAACCCCAAAAACAGGCCATTTCTGGTAGTAATAACCATTGACTCCGAATCCGGATATGTCGACAAAAGTGAGAGGAGAGTCTGGCAGAAGGAAGCGCCTTCAGCTTTTATGGGGTATTACTGCGGCATAAGAAATCTAACAAAGATTTTTGATAAGCATGGGGTTAAAGCTACCCTTTTTCTCTCGCCAAACTGCTTTTCAAGCAAAGGAGAAGAGTATGATAAAATAAAAAAAGAACTTGACTTTGCAATAAAAAAAGGCCACGAAATAGGCCTGCATTTGCATCCAGACTCCGATTTGGCAATCCAAAGAAAGCTTTCAAAAAAATTCAAGGCTACAAGTGCTTTTTTTTATAACTTTGAGGAAAAACTGCAGATCATAAAAGCCGCCAAAGAATTAATAAAACAGCATCTCGGAAACAAAACTGCAAAAAAATTGATAAGCTTTAGATGGGGTAACTGGGCCTTGGACTCTGGCGGGGCAAAAGCAATAAGCAAAGCGGGATTTAATATAGACAGCTCAGCAACACCTGGGATAAAGGGTCACACAAATGACACAATGAAATACGACTGGAGCAAGGTGCACATGCACCATCCATGGAAGCTAAACTTATCCAGCTATCAGTCAACAAGCCAGAGCAATTCGAATGTTACTGAGATTCCAATAGCTACTTTCAATTTTTTCGGATTTAAATTAAGGGCAGATCCTGTAAACTCTGTATTGCTGAACAAGGCATTTGCTGAATATTACAAAAATGCCGACAGGTCCAATAAGCAGTTTCCATTTGTTGTTATAACTCACAGCTCTGAGGCGACTTATCTGGACGGAAGGCCGACAAAGGCATTGAAAGACTTGGAAGAATTCATACTGTTCGCAAAAAATTATGATGATGTTGAATTTGTGACCTTGCAGGAAGCTTATGAGAGACTGAGTTAATTTTTGACTGCAATAGTGAAATAATAAGTCGGCCACCTTCTGGATTTGTCTAAGAAATCTAAAGGCGCTAATAACTGGACCAGAATATAAAATGGATATAATAATACGGCGGTGAATAATTTAGTTACTGCTTTCAACCCTTTTGGAGCCAATAATGGCATTCCTTTTATCAAAGAGTGCAAAACCACTGCTTTAAGGTTAAATATGCCGCCCACAGTTTTAATCTCCTTTATGGTAAATTCATTTTTTAGAAGCTCTCTTATCCCATATTCCGTGAACCTGTATTTATCGTCAGGAATATCATGTACGGGGTAAATAAACGGGGTCACAATTATCAGCTTTCCGTGCTTTTTTAAAATTTTTGAAAACTCTTTTAATGATTTTAATGGGTCATTGTAGTAGTATAATGAATTCACACACACAACACCATCGAATTTGGAGCTTTTAATCGGAAGGCTGGCAGCGTCGCAAATTAAATGAGTTTTTTTGGTTTTTTTCATGTCTGCACAAACTATCTGAGCATTAATGCTTTTGTGATAATACGGCTTCTCTCCGCAGCCAATATCAAGCACAAGGTCGTCAGGGTCAAATTTGTCCTTCATCAGACTTGAAATCCTTCTTTTGATTATAAAGAATTCTCCCAGCATTTTATTTTTTGAGCATGTCAGCTATAAATCCGAATATGATTATCTGCAAGCCTATGCTGAGTATAAGGATATCGAGCATCATTAGTCCAAGGTGCCTGTTTACTCCCTCTGCAAAGAATTGGACATATATCAAGTAAAGGCCAAGTATGAATCCTACAGCAGTTATACCGCTGCCTGCAAATCCGAAAAACCTCAGCGGCTCATAGTCCCTGTATATCCTTATTATATTAATCCACGCCCTGACAGCGTAGCTAAATGGGTTGCTTATCAGCCTGCTCTTACCGTCCCTCTTGCCAAAATAAATCGGCACTTCTTTTATCCTGAATTTCTGCCTTATCGCCTTTATAATCTGTTCTTGAGTATAGGTATGATCTGAGATTATGTTTATTTTTTCAGCAACTTCTTTGGTAAATGCCCTGAAGCCGGTTTGAGCGTCAGATATTTTTGTCCTTGTTATGTTGGAAATCACTTTGGAGAAGGCTTTATTGCCCAGTCTTTTTATCAAGGGCATACTTTCTATTTTTCCTTTAAACCTGCTTCCGAGGACAAGGTCGTAACCGTTTCCAATCTCCTTTATTAACTTTGGAATTTCTTCAGGCCTGTACTGGTCATCCGCATCAATATGGACTATCACATCGGCTTTTAATTCCAGCGCCTTTTTAAGCTCTGTGTTGAAGGTTTCAGCTAAGCCATAATTTTTAGGATGGGAAAACACAACAGCGCCTGCCTTTTTTGCTGTCTTTGCAGTTCCGTCCTCGCTGCCGTCGTCCACAGCAAGAACAGTATAATCGTATCTATTATTCTTCATCACTTCATGGATTTTCTTTATTACGCCCCCTAAAGTCTTTTCCTCGTTATAGGCTGGTATTGTCACAACTATGCGCATTCTGCTTAAAAAATGCCTATTATTTAAATGCCTTTCTATGGGTTAAGTTTGGAATATCAACAATCAGAGATTTTA
>CAZFEZ010000047.1:0-6630 GCA_964518225.1 uncultured Methanosarcinales archaeon
ACGCCGACGCCCGGACTTGCATGCGAACGTATGCTCGCGTTCCGCAATTTGAATTTCCCACTTGGGGGCTTGAGCGAAGCGAAACCCCCGAATTTTGGTGAAGCTTTTTGCTTGCCAAAAAGGTTCCGGGATACCCTTGCGGGAACCAGCTTTCTAGTCTTAAACTCAAGGCTAGCGCAATGCCGGATTATGCGACGTCGGCATCAGAAAAAAGTTTTAATTGTTTAATATAAATTTATTGATTGGAAATCCTGTTCCAGAATCTTTGCAATGCTTCGATCACTTGCTCGATTTTCTGATTTGAGCTTTTCAGCCTTTGCAGATGTTTAAGATATTGCCTGAAGCTAACCTCGTCCATTAGCTCTGCAACAGTGCCCCTTCCCAATATGGATGCAGTTTCGTGATACATCAATGCTCTTCCAAAATTTTCTCTTGTCAGCGGGTGTCCAATCTCCTCTTGCGTATCATATAATACTCCTGAAACTCTCCTTTTAAAAACATAGGAAGCAAAGCTTCTGTGGCGCCCATCAAGAAGAAGGTATCTAGAGGTTTCCAGTGGATTTTCTCTTAACGCTACCCTCCCTAGTGGTTGGTCGTTAGAATGTGCAAGTAATTTAGAAGTTAAACTATCTTGTTTACCTTCAATGCCAAGTCTTAAACCTTCCAAGTCTATACAATCTAAATTATGAACATCCACTGATAAGTATTCCATAAGAATAGGAAGGATTCAGAAAATCATTTAAAAAAGTTTCAATATTTTTTAGGCGGCAGCAGTATCGGAATGCCATTGTCAATCGGGTAATTTGCACCGCAGTTTGAGCAGACAAGTTTTTTCTTGTCTTTTGTGTACTCCAAATCCGCTTTGCATAGAGGGCAGGCCAGAATCTCAAACAAGTCTTTAGGTATCGGGTCTTCAGTGTTTTTTTGTTTGTTTTTAGTCATTTTCACTCGCTTAAAACCGAAAGCTTTATATATAACCTATTTCTACTTCTTTATAAATCTTACCAAAGTTATCGACATTAACACATAATTCATATTTAAAATTTTTCATTTGGGGGTAAAGGGGTTAATAAAACTTGTTATAAAGCTATGTAGGTGACTAAAAATGCCAGAACTAGTAAAAAAATGCCCGGAATGCGGCGGAATAAATCTTTCTTGGAATCGCGATAGGGGCGAGATTATCTGCAGGGATTGCGGCCTGGTCATAGAAGAAAAGATGGTTGACTTTTCTCAGGAATGGAGGGAGTTTGACAGCGAGGAAGGCGAAAAGAGAAGGAGAAGCGGAGCTCCAATGACATACACCCAGTATGATCAAGGGTTAGGCACAGAAGTCGGCCAGAAAGCAGATTTATTCAAGCTGGGCGGAAAGGACAGGAACAAATTCTTCAGGCTAAGGAAATGGCAGTACAGGATATCAACCGCTATTGAAAGAAACCTGAAGCTTGCACTGGCTGAACTGAAAAGAGTAAGCTCTTATTTGAAATTGCCTAAATCAGTCGAAGAGGAAAGCGCAAGGATTTACACCCTGGCTGTCCAGAGAGGGTTAGTTAGGGGGCGCTCTATGGAATCCGTTGTAGCAGGAGCTTTATACGCTGCATGCAGACGGCATGACGTGCCAAGGACACTTGACGAGTTAAGCGAAGCGTCTGGCATAGAGAAAAAGGAAGTCGGAAGAACTTATAGATTTGTAACAAGAGAGCTCGGGATTACCATTTTGCCTTCAAATCCGGCTGATTACATTGCAAGGTTTGCATCTGCTTTAAAATTAAGCGCGGAAACACAAAGCAAGTCAATTGAAATTCTTGAGCAGGCCCAAAAGGCGGAATTGACATCTGGGAGAGGGCCTACTGGAATTGCTGCTGCTGCTTTGTACGTCAGCGCTTTGATACATGGCGAAAAAAGAACCCAGAGGGAAGTCGCTGATGTAGCCGGGGTCACAGAAGTCACAATTAGGAACAGGTACAAAGAGCTTCTGGACGAGCTTGATCTGGAAGACGAAATCAAGAAGACCAAGAAAAAGAAGAAGAGATAGAGATTGGATTCCCGTATTAAAATTAACAATGGCATCAAAACCCCAGTTGGAGGTCAGAGTAGAGTTAAAAGACCTCACTGAATTGAATGAAGAACATGTGCATAACAAAGTGGAGGCTCTAGTGAAGGGGCTGATACAACGGAAATTTCTTGATGAGGCAATTGAGGTTTCCAGCATCTTTTCGGAAATAGGTAATATAGTATCCAAGGAATGCCCTTTGACTTCAAGCAATTTGGGTTCATATCTTAAGGGAGACTATCCAGTGTTTCAAGACAGAGAAGCCCTTAGGAGAGAGCTTTATGACGCCAACATCAAGCGATTTGAGTATTTACTCATAGAAAATTAACACGGATTTTTAAAAATCAACATTTTATCTATTATTTTTTCTGGGAAAAAAATGGTGGCGGAATTAATCAGGAGGGTAATGCACGCACATGGGTATTTCACAATTAGTCTTGAATTGTATTGGATATAAACCGAAGATTAAAGTTGGTGACTTGTATCCCCATAAACATTCTGAAATAAAAAGTTCAGGTTTTCGAAATTTAAATAACTTCGCATATTTTCTTGTAGTATGCGGAGATCCTATACCGGCTGCTTATAATTCTGGAAATCCTGAACTTGCCAAAAAATTAGACAATCTTGAAGAAGAGCTTTATCGATAAACAAAGCATAAGATTACTCAAACCTAAACACCACTTTCTCAAAATCAACAATTTTATTATTTTTTATCCCAATACCTTCATTTCTCAATAATTCGGCTTTCTTTTTAAGCCCATGCGCAAACCCATGCAGATGGCCCTTGCTGTTGACAACGCGATGGCAGGGCACAATTGGCGCATAAGGGTTTTTGTTCATAGCCTGCCCCACTGCGCGGTAAGCTTTACTGCCGGCAGCCTCTGCAAGCAGTTTGTATGTTGTTACTTTGCCTTTTGGAATCTTCTTAGTCAAATTCCAGATTGTTTGGTTGAAATCGCTCATTTTACCATATCCCAAAAACACTCCTGAGAGCCCCTTTCTTTTCAAAATACTTTTGGTGGTATTCCTCTGCTTTGTAGAAGTCAGACACTGGAACTATCTGGGTCATAATGGGTTTTTTGTACTTGCCTGATTTTTCCAATTTATTCTTGGATGCAGTTGCTGCTTTCTTCTGTTTTTCATTATGGTAAAAGATTGCAGACCTGTATTGTGTGCCGACATCCGGACCCTGCCTGTTCAGCTGGGTTGGATCGTGAATGCCCCAGAACACATCCAAAAGTCCGTCATAAGAGACTTTTGAAGGGTCGTATTCGACATCAACTGCTTCTGCATGCCCCGTTGAGTCTGAGCATACCATTTCATAAGTTGGATTTTTTGTTTTGCCGCCGGTATAGCCGACCTTTGCATTGACTACTCCTTTGACTTTTCTGAACGCATCTTCAACTCCCCAAAAGCATCCTGCTGCAAAAGTTGCTTTTTCTGTTTTCATATAATAAATTAAGAAGATGTTATATTAATATTTTTTCCCGTATTTTGTCATAAAGATGGAATGCTCCCGCCGGGACGCCCATGACGAAAAATTTTTTTCTTCCGCCAATTTGAACCCAGGTCTCCGGATCGAAAATCCGAAATGCTTGGTTATCCCTAAAGAACAGCCGCATATAGCAGATTTTCTTCAGACCGGACTACACCACGGGAGCAATAGTGACCTGTTTTTTAATTCACTTTTTAAATTTAGTGATTTTATGCATGGCCACTCCGGAGTAGATAAAAACAAAAGATTTTTAAATGAAAGCACCTTAGATAATCATACTTGATAGCAGATGAAAAAGCAAATTATTTTTGTGGGTTTTGTTTTAGCCATAATTATAGGGCTGGCTGTTTTGGCCTTCAGTAAGCCTGACACAGACAGAGTTCCAGCAAATTTGCAGCCAAGCGGCAGAACTGTAACAATTCCAGCAAATGCAGTTGAGGTCGCTCCTGGAGTCTTTGACCTTGGAACGCCTACTGTCAATGGCGAAGTTCTGCAAGGCTACATGTTCATCCACTATAAAGATGAATTCACTCACAAACCTAATCATGGCGGCGGCGCAACTAGTTCGTCATCTTGTTTTGCATTTCTTTCCCCAGGCGCAAGATGGAAAATCACAGAGCCCTATATTATAGGCCCTGGAATAGACATAGCTCTTACAGAAACAAGCTTAGAGGCTTGGGATTCCCAAGTGGCGTTTGAAATTTTTGGAACTTTGAATGCCAGTGCAGTTGTTGACGGAGCAGACACCTCATCACCAGATAATAAGAATGAGATTTTGTTTGGCGATGTTGCAAGCCCGGGCGCTATTGCTGTGACAACAGTGTGGGGCATTTTTAGCGGTCCTCCCAGTGGCAGAAAGCTTGTTGAATTTGATGCTGTTTTTGATAATGTTGATTTTACTTTTGGAGATGCAGCAACCTCCGCACAAACTGTGATGGACTTCCAAAACATTGCAACCCATGAATTTGGCCATGCAGGAGGCATGGGACATCCAAGCGATAGCTGCACAGAAGAGACAATGTATAGGTTTGCATCGTTCAACGAAACAAAGAAAAGAACATTAAATGCTGGCGACATTTCCGGGGTTAGGAGTTTATACAAATAAAAAATAAGGTTTCCTTAAATCATAATTTTTCTTAATCTGTTAATTAATAAAAATGGGCCCAAGGAGATTTGAACTCCCGACCTCCGGCTGGCCTCGAGAATCTTTGGATTTTTATATTGTGTCCAAAAATTTCATATAAGACTTGCGCGTTCAGGTCTTATTTCTGAACTCGGCGCTCTAACCAGCCTGAGCTATAGGCCCTTAAGGTTTTAGAATAAATTGATAGTTTAAAAAATTAACTAAAATCTAAAGAGTTCACATAAATTTAAGTATAGCATGAATTTACTAAAATAGTTCCAAATGATCAGACGCTTATTAAAGCCAATTGTTGATAAAAAAGTAATGAATATTGCCCCATTAGAAGAAAGAGCACATATTGCTTATGAAAGAAAAATGTTTGGTGTTGCATCCTTTGACAATGAGGGAAGAGTCCCGGAGGAAGTCAGGAATACCCCGCATTTTATTGGATTTGCAAATGGATTTAGTAAAAAATGTAAAAGACCAAAAGAGTTAGGAATCCCAGAATCAGAAAGGGTAGATTATTGGATAGGTTATTGGGCGGGAAAAAAGGAAAGTGAATTATATAAATCTAACTAAACCATCTTTAGCTTTCCTGTTATCTGGTCTACCCTATCTTCATCATCAGGGCCTATCCCAAGGCAGGTGATTGTGCCCGGCTCAAGAACAGTATGGCCTGCATCTGTTATCAAAGCGGTTTTCAATCCAGCATCTTCCGCCATTTGCCTATACCTGAACAATTCCTTATCGTCTTTTACTTTCAGGACAATCTTCTTTCCGCCCTCCTTTTTCCATAAGTCAACAATCTTTTTGTCGGATTTCAGGACAGCATCTACAGAAGCATGGCTGGACTGCGCTGCCATCTTTCCCTTTGGCAATTTCAAGTCTTCCCTGACCAGTATAACCTGTTTGTACGGCATTTTTATTTTTCCAATAGTTTTTTCAAGTCCAAAAGCATTGCATCTGTTGTTGGAACAGCGCCTGCACCGGGCCCATCAGTTTTGCAAGTTTTTTTATCGTCTATAATCAAAATTGAGTTTCCAATGCCGCTTGGAATCAGCTGCGAATAAGTATTGTTTTGGCTTATCTTTTTAAAGCCTCCTGATATATGGAAACCATCTGCTTTGTGCTTGAATCCTCCAATGGTATCATCATCTTTTGCATCCCTGGTTATTGAAACCACATACCTCCTATCCTTTGCCTCCTTAACCAAAGTTTCAAAAGTATAATAGTCAATTTTGCTTGCCTTTAAATCTTTTGCGCGCATTTTTCCCAATCCTAAGCTATTAAATAAAATCGCTGTTTTCATGGGAATATCTTTGCATGCTTCATTGTTTAGTACATCAATTGGTGTATGGCTTCCCGGCTCTGCATATCCTAGTGTTTTTGCATTTGCAATAACTTCCTCTGGATTTTTGTCCTTCGAGACCTCGTCTAAAAAATAGTTTAAAGTTGCATTCAGTACAGCGTGAATTTCACGAACGCCGGAATTGGCATTCTCCTTTGCAAACTTCAGCAGCATTGAGCCTCCGCCGACAGTTGCAGTACACCCTACCTTATCCATGCTGGGCGATAATTCATCAAAAAAATTAGACAAGGCACCTTTTTCGCAGGTTATAACCGGCTTTCCATGCTGCAAGGATTGCCATATATAGCTGAAAGCGCATTCTCCGTCATCAGTACTTGGAATAGCAAGGCAAACAGCATCAACTTTTTCCAAATATTTTGGATAATTCCTGATTTCATCGATCTTATTATTGAAGTCTTTGCAGACGCCATTGCTCTTCAGTAAATATGGAACAGTATGTCCTGTTTCCTTGGTTATTCTGGAATATAAAACAGACCCTACATTTCCAACGCCAATCAGCATTATCCTTGCCATTTCAAACCGATTAATCCCATCATGATTTTAATACTTTTCTTTTGGAAAACTGTGTGTAGTCACTCAAGCTTACTAAACAA
>CAZFEZ010000048.1:0-6401 GCA_964518225.1 uncultured Methanosarcinales archaeon
CCAGACTAATCTTACCAGCCACATTGAGAATTACCCCGGCACAGGCCCTATGCATGGTATTGAGCTGATGCGGAAATTTCAGGACGAAGCACTTGGCTTTGGGGCAGAGCTTGTGATGGGAAAGGCCAACAAGGCCGACAAAACAGAAGATGGTTTTAAGGTAGGGCTGGCAAATGGTGAAACTTACGAATGTAAGGCATTGATTCTCGCCTATGGGAAAGTACCTAAAAGCCTTGGAATCGAAGGCGAGGAAAAATTCATGGGAAGGGGAGTTAGCACTTGCGTGACTTGCGATCTGCCTCTATTCAAAAATAGAGATGTTGCGGTTATTGGCGGCGGCAACTCTGCTGTTGAAGGCGCCTTAGAGTCAGCAACTATAGCGAAAAAAGTTTATTTGATTCACAGAAGAGACACTTTCAGGGCTGACGAGATAACGGTTGAAAAATTGAAAAACAGCCTGAATGTCGAGCTTGTGCTCAACAGCATTCCGGCCAAAGTGATTGGCGACAAAAATGTTGATGGGATTTCAGTTGAAAATATAGTTACAAAAGAAAAAAAGGAGCTGAAGGTTGATGGCGTATTTATAGAGATTGGGTATGTTGTTGATACTTCATTTGTCCAGCATCTTGTTAAAGTAAATGAAAGAAAAGAGATTATAGTTGATGAGAGGGGCAATACCTCCTGCCAGGGAATATTTGCAGCTGGCGACATAACCCCGGTTCCTTTTAAGCAAACAGTGATAGCGGCAGGAGATGGTGCAAAGGCCGCATTGGAATGCTATAAATGGCTTACGGGCGGCAAAGGTGCTGTATTAGATTGGACTCATTAAAAATAAATTCAATAAAAAATGCCTGATAATAAACAAAAAACGAGAGCGACTTTGGGATTCACAGCGAGAAGAAAGTAATCCACTTTTAAATGAAATGCAACAAATACAGGAATTGATTTTAAAAATATTAAAAATAACAGACGAAACACCACTGGTTAAATCTTTCAGAGTAGAATTGCCAAGTGATATAGGCATGGATTTTTATCCCGGCCAGTTCTTTATGGTGTCGTTTGTTGATGACCCGGAAATCAAGACCTCAAGAGCATATTCGATTGCATCCTCTCCATTAAACAAAAAATATTTGGAGATTGCGCTAAACAGAGTCGGCCCATTCACAACAAAATTATTTTCTATGAAAGAGGGTGATTTGCTGAAATTCAAAGGCCCTTATGGAAAATTCTATTTTAGCGATGAAATCAAAAATAATCTTGTGCTAATCGCAGGCGGCACAGGCATAACTCCATTGATGGGGATTATAAGATATTGCAATGACGGTAAGTTAAACAATAAAGTGAAATTAATTTATAGCGTAAGGACCCCAATCGATATAATTTACAAGGAAGAGCTTGAAAAAATAAAAAATGAAAACAATAATTTTGATTATGTTGTTACTATAACAAGGGAGCATGGAAATTGGCAGGGAAAAAAAGGAAGAATAGACCTGGATTTATTGAAACTGAATATAAAAGATACCGAAGGAAGCATTTACTTTCTGTGCGGCTCCAAGGAATTCGTGCACAGCATTATAGAGATGCTTGAAAGCTTGGGCGTCAAAAAAGAGCAGATCAAGACAGATGTTTGGGGATGAAGTTGTTTTAATGCGCTGGAACTGGGGCAGTTGCCGGAGAAGGCAGCGGTTTGAATGAATCCCTTACAGCAGAGCCTATATCAGAGATTGTCTTCGCTAAATCCCGATAAGATTTGCCTGCCGATTTAACCAGATAAGATGGGTTCATCAATTGCACTTCGGTTTTCTCCGTCTTGAACGGCTTAACAGAATTGTAAAATCCAAGCGGGAATGCGTTCACTGCGAAAGTCGGCAATCCAAATATTGTTGAAATGCCATTTGCATCCAACGCGTATGCCGGCAAAAATCCAAGCCCTATTCTTGAATACTGATTGTAAAAATTATTTGTTATTGACTTTGTAATCCCAACTGGATTGAGGTAATTGTCAATTAAGTGGCTTGCGCCGTTATAAGCGCCCAAAAATACTGCGTTGTATAATGTTGAAGCATAAGCAGCCCTTGCTACTTTCCCAAATATTGTTTCATTAGGGATTAATGGAAACGTAGCATTGCCTAGCCAAACTATTGGGTGGATTACTGCATTAACTGCAGAATAAGTTGTAAGCGCCTTATCGATTGTCTCAAAAAGCGGTTTTCTTTTTACTAGATTGCCGACAGCGCCACCGCCTGCAAAGGCTCCGCCAACAATAACGCCTAGGGTTCCGACTGTAGACAGACTCAAAGCAGTTGTAGCGACAGCTACGGCCAGCTTGAACCCAAGCCCAAAAGCTTTCTTCATAAAGCCCTTGCTTTCCTTGCTGTCAACTTTGTCTTCTAAACTTTCAGTCATTTTCCTCCTCTAGCAATTTCTTAGTAGCATATTCCATAAAGTGACTCGTGTTCCTAAACTTCCCAGTGGAAATTCTATTAAGAATGTCCTGAACTGTTTCCTCATCCATTGTGATGCTGAGTTTGTGCTTCATTTTCTTATCAATGCGCTGGAGCTGCCGCTGGCGAAGGTGTTGCCTGAGCTGCAGGACTGCCTGAAGTTCCCTTGTACAACAAAGTATCTCTCAGCCCGCTGCCTAATGCGTATGCCCCTTCATACAATCCCTTGCCAAGATTGTAGATTCCCCTCCCTAATACACGCGGCGCTGCAACCAGATAAGGGGTCTTGTCCCTTTTCTCTTCTTCTTTGATTTCTCCTTTTTTCGGAGCACCAAATAAAGTCAGGCCGTAACTTAAAGCCGCACCTATTGCTACCTGCCAGCTTAATGGTGCAAAGAAAATATTAAATAATGAAATCGGAAATAATTTCTTCCATGCTGTGGTAAGGGCTGTCCAATAGTTTTCTTTCATGTACTTCCCAAGTCCCCTAAAAGTCCTATTCTTGAATAGATAATCAAAAAATTGGTATATTCCCATGTAGATAGGATAAGCTACTCCGCCCCATACAGCACCTTTTGTTACGTAGCCCATCAGGTCATTTGTTGGAATTTTGTTTATAAGCGGGAATACACCATATAGGGGATGGGCTGCTACTGGAGTAAGGGCAAGACCCTGCAAAGATGACTCAAGCATATTTGTTTTTGTGAATTTTTGCCCTCTTTTTCTTGCGGTCGTTGCGTCACCCAAAACTTGTGCGCCAGACAAAACATACGCGTCAGTTTTCATTGCTGGAAATGCATTCCCAAAAGCAAAAGGGGCAGCCACTGCAGCACCAACTTTAGCTAAATCAAAAATTTCATTCACTACACTATCCAAAGTTCCGATTTTCTTTGGCTCTTCCTTCTTCTCTTCATGCGGAGCAGTCTTTGCTGCCTGCTCTAAAGGTGAGGCATCAGCCATCTTGCTCACCTTCTTCAAGCAGTTTTTTTACAGCGTACTCTACGACATGGCTTTTGTTGCGAAACTTTCCGCTAGAAAGAGCTTTCAGTATTTTGTGCACTAAGTTTTCGTCTAGAGTTACGCTTAATTTGTGCTTCATTTATATTTCCCCAACGCGTTGTTTTATGAGTACTACTTAGTAGTATTTTATGCTCCAAATATATAAAGCTTTCTATTTGTAATTATTTAAAAGTGGTAACAAGAAAGAGAAAGATTTAAATATTAAATACACATACATACACAGATTATGCCAACAAGAACAATCTCAATAACAGAAGAAGCTTATGAAAGGCTTAAGATGCAGAAAGAGAAGAATGAAAGCTTTACAGATGTGATTAATAGGATAACGGGCAGAAGGTCTATTATGGAGCTGGCCGGAATTCTAAGCAAGGGGCAGGCCGAAAAATTAGAAAAACACATCAGAGAGAGGCGCAATGCAAGCAGAGAGCATGCGGATGAATTAAGGGAGCGCTTAAAATGATTCTTGAGACCTCTTTTGTCATTGATTTTTTAAAAGGAGAGAACGATGCTGTTTCAAAAATGCGGTCTATAATTTATGAAAATATTGCTTATGAGATAGCGGCACCGACCATTTTTGAATTATGGGGTGGCTTGGAAATTATGGAAAACTCAGAAAAAGAGCGAGAAAAAATTGTTTCTTTAATAGAAGGATTGATAGTTTACCCTCTCGACAACGAAAGTGCAAAGGTCGCAGGAAGAATAGACGGAGAATTAGTAAAAAAGGGACAAAAAATAGATACAGAAGATTGCATGATTGCGGGCATTGCCCTAACGAATAATCAAAAAATTCTAACTAGAGACCAGCATTTCAAAAGAATTGGGAGAGTAAAGATTGAGAGCTACTAATATTTTCTTCTGTCCGTAATTTATGTATTTGATCTAAACATTTTCTCTACCAAAAAATATATATACCAATTGGTAAATAAACTGAAAACATAAAGCTTAAATATTACTTCTATACAAAATGGAATATTAATTTAAAAAATATATACCAAAAAGTATAGATATAATAAATCGAAATATTTTTATATTATAGGTATATATTCCAATTGGTATAAGGAGTTAGCTTGGCCAGAAAAGAGGCAGTCATCAGGAGAAGTTATTATCTTGATTTGCTAGATAAAAATACAAATTCTTTCAAGAAAGGCTCTGCAAAAAATATTGCATTGCTTGGTCCCAGAAAATCCGGCAAGACTTCCATTGTCAAGGAGCACATCAAAAGTGCAAAAGAGGTTATTCCGGTCTACATTGATCTTGAGAAGATTAGCCTGAATCCGGAAAACTTCTCAGTAGAGTTGATAGGCAATGTTGCCTTTCATTTCCTGAAAAGGCCATTAAGCGAGTATAAAAGATTCTTTCTACTTGAAAATCTGACAAAAATCCAGATAAGCAAAAATGCTTTTTCTTTGATAAAAACAATTGAAAATGAATTACTTAAGATTAAGCCTGACCAGAAATTGCTTGTTGAAAGCGCTTTCAAGTTTGCAGAAGAGCTGGGCAGGGAAAATAACAAGAAATTCCTTATTATTTTGGACAATTTTGAGAATATCCTAGATTTAAACAACTTCTCGCAGATTAAAGATATTATTTCAATTATCAATTTCGATGCTGAAAATGTCAATTACATTGCAACAAGCTCTGCCATAAAGCAAATGCTTGCCTTGAAAAAATTTGAGTGCTATGAAATAAAGAATCTTGATAAGAATGAGGCGGCAGAACTGATAAGGTCAATAATAGAAAAAACTGACCAAAAAACAATAGACGAAATTTTTGCATTAAGCAAAGGGCATCCATTAATAACCGCATTGATTTCTAAAAAATACAATGAAACAAAAGAGGTAAAAAAAGCATTTTTGATTGAACTTCTGCAAAAAAACAATTCAATCTATGACTATTGCAGTGATTCATTTAATTATTATTATAACAGGGCCAGGGGCCAGACACTTCTCAAGACAATTCTGAAAATAGTTGCAAATGAAGAGTTAAGGCTGAGTGAGATTGCGAAAATGATTTACAGAAGCGCTCCTGTCACAAAAAGCATTATTGAAAGGCTGATGGAAGTGGATATCATCTACAAGAAAGACAATAAGTTCTATTTCGGCGATAATACACTAAGGCTTTGGCTGAAGCTGACTTCTCATGGTTACGAGTTTGATGATATTCCCGATGACAGAATGCTTGATGAGGTCATGAAAGAGTTATGAGCAAGAATAAGTTAAGATGGAGTATTGCATTGTTTTTGATAATTATATTTACACTGCCATTAGCTTATGCTCAGGTTATACCAGCAGGAACTCGGATATATTTCATATTAATAAATGCTGCTGTCATTTTTGTATTGCTGTTCATACTGCAGTCTTTTTTGGTACAAGGCAAGACTGAGAAAGAGAAGACATCTGTCTGGGTGATAATGATACTTGCATCCTTGCTGCTTGGATACTTTTTTGGGCAGAGTGGATTCTTATGGGAAGGGCCTTTAAAATGGATATTCAACATTTTTGTATTGGTAAACTCGGCAATAATCGCAGCTTTATTGTATTTCGTGCTTGGATTGCTAAAAATACAGAATCTGCAGTCTACAGAAGGAAAAACAGGCTATGGAATCTTGATATTCCTGTTTTCAGTGATGATTGCCATCAACATAGCCCCCGATAAGTTCATATGGCAAGAGGAATTTGTAAGAAGCTCGTTTGCATTCCTGTTTTCTCCGGAAAAGGGGATATTGCATCCAAAGAGCGGCTTGCTTGTGTTTGTAACCGGCTTTATTTTGATATCATTCTTCTTCAACAATTTCCTGTTGAAGCAAGGGGATAAAAAACTGAATTACGCATTGGCACTAATATTTGCAGTCAATCTTGCCATTCCGCCTGTAAATCCTATTAAAGATGTGGTCCAGATGGGAGAGATTATATTCATCCTGATTGTATGGGAGACTCT